>NZ_PKFA01000027.1:0-23459 GCF_002919275.1 Thermocrispum sp.
CTGCCGCGCAACGTCGTGCCGTTGACCCTGGTGCTGGACAAACGCCACCGGGTGGCCAACGTGTTCCTCGAGCCGGTGCTGGCCGCTGATCTGAAACCCGTGCTCAAGCGACTCACCGCCGAGTGACGGCGGACACCGGCCTAGGCTAGGTCCCCGATGGAACTCACCGAGCTGGCGATGTCGGGACCGCTGCTGCTGGCGGCAGTCCTGGCGCTGGCCGCCGGTGCGGTGTCGTTCGCCTCGCCGTGCGTCGTCCCGCTGGTGCCCGGCTACCTCGCCTACCTCGCCGCGCTGGTCGGTGCGGACGCCCCGGCGGTGACCACCGGCGAGGGCCCCAAGCAAGGCCGCTTCCGGGTGGTCGGTGCCGCGGCGCTGTTCGTTCTCGGGTTCACCGTCGTCTTCGCCGCCGGCATCGGCAGCCTGGTGTGGCTCGCCGACGCCCTGCTGGCCAACCAGGAGCTGCTGCAGCGCATCGGCGGGGTGATCACCATCGTCATGGCCCTGGTGTTCCTGGGCTTCGTCCCGGCGCTGCAACGCGACGTCCGGCCGAAGGTCGTGCCGCGTATGGGCCTGTGGGGCGCCCCGGTGCTCGGCGGCGTCTTCGCCCTCGGCTGGACCCCGTGCCTGGGGCCGACGCTGGCCGGGGTGCTGGCCATCGCCTCGGCGACCGGAGAGAGCGCGGTGCGCGGGTACTTCCTGGTGTTCGTCTACTGCATCGGCCTCGGCCTGCCGTTCCTGCTCATCGCGCTGGGCGCGGGCTGGGCCGTCCGGGCGGCAGGCTGGCTGCGCCGCCGGGTCCGCGCGGTGCAGATCACCGGCGGGGTGCTGTTGCTGGTCGTCGGACTGCTGCTGGTCAGCGGGCTGTGGGCGGACATCGTCGCCTGGCTGCGGGACGGCTTCATCTCCGACACGGAGCTGCCACTGTGACCACCGGATACGTCAACACCCCCGCCCGCAGGGCGCTGGCCTTCGCGCGCAACACCTGGCGCGGCCTCACCTCGATGCGCACCGCGCTGATCCTGCTGTTCCTGCTCGCGCTGGCCGCGCTGCCCGGGGCGATGCTCCCGCAGTACTCGCTGAACACCCCGAAGGTCGATGCCTACATCGCCGAGCACGGCTGGTGGGGCGAGCTGCTGGACGCCCTCGGCTTCTTCGAGGTGTACTCCAGCGCCTGGTTCTCGGCGATCTACCTGCTGCTGATGGTGTCGATCGTCGGCTGCCTGCTGCCCCGATTCCTGGAGTACTACCGGGCGCTGCGGGCCGAGCCGGTGCTCACCCCACGCAACCTGTCCCGCTTGCCGCACTTCCGGACGGCCACCGTCGACGGCACGCCGGAGGAGGTGCTGGCGCGGGCGAAGCAACGGCTGCGCGGGTGGCGGATGGTCGAGCGCACCGAGGACGGCGGGGCCAGCATCAGCGCGGAGCGCGGCTATCTGCGGGAAGCGGGCAACCTGCTGTTCCACTTCTCGATGCTCGGCCTGATCGTGTGCGTGGCACTTGGCAAGCTCTACGGCTACGAGGGGCAGGTCATCGTGCACGCCGGCGGTGGCCCCGAGTCGGAGTTCTGCAATGCGGGCATCTACGCCTACGACTCGTTCGAGCCGGGCCTGCGGGTGGACGGCACGGAGCTGACGTCGTTCTGCATCCGCGTCACCGACTTCACCCCGACGTTCCTGCCGAACGGTCAGCCGTCGTCCTTCCGTGCGCAGGTGCAGTACTCCGCGGGTGAGGATCTGGAAGCCGGCCGGTGGAAGACCCACCAGTTGGAGGTCAACAACCCGCTGCGCACCGAGGGCGACCGGGTCTACCTGCTCGGTCACGGCTTCGCCCCGGAGTTCACGGTGACCTTCCCGGACGGCACCAAGCGGGTGCAGGCCACCCAGTGGCGTCCCGCGGACCAGACGACGTTCTTGTCCGACGGCGCCACGAAGTTCGACCCGCCCGGCATCACCGACTCCCGCGAGCGGCGCACCAAGCAGCTGGCCATCACCGGCCTGTTCGCCCCGACGGCCGCCTTCCAGGGCAAGGTGCTGACGTCGGCGGGCCCGCAGCTGCTCGATCCCGCGGTGGCGGTGGACATCCTGCGCGGGGACCTGGGGCTGGAGAGCGGCCGCGCGCAATCGATCTTCTCGATCGATCAGGACATGATCGAGCAGAAGCGACTCAAACGCGTGGCGCGGGAGAACCTTCGGCCCGGTGAATCCGTGGTTCTGGACGACGGCACCAAGGTCGAGTTCACCGGGGTGAAGCGCTGGGTGTCCCTGCAGGTGTCGCACGACCCCGCACAGGAGGGCGTGCTCGGCTTCGCGGTGGCCACCATGATCGGCCTGCTGATGTCGCTGCTGATCAAGCGGCGGCGGGTGTGGATTCGCGTCACCCCAGCGAGCGACGAAACGTCCGGAACACGTACCGTGGTGCAGGTCGGGGGTTTGGCGAAGACCGATCAAGCCGGCTACGGCGAGGAGTTCGGCGCCATCGCCGACGAACTGCTGCGAACTAAGGAGCAGGCGCGATGACCGCGTATTCGCAATTCAGCGACTTGTCGTACACGACGGCGGCGGCCATTTACGTACTGGCCATGCTGTTCGTGCTGGTGGAGCAGGCGTTCGGGCGAGTGGCCAGGCAGCGGGTGGCGCAGCGCGACCTGGCCAAGCAGCGCGCGCTGGTCGGGGCGGGTGCGCCGGTCGCGGACGGCGACGGCGCCGATGCCACCCACGACGCCGCTGTGCCCGCGGCCCCGTCCGCCGGCAGGCCTGCTTCCGGCCGGCCGGAACGGTTCGGCCGCATGGGCATCGCACTGATGGTGCTCGGCGCGCTGTTGCACGTGGCGGCGCTGGTGTTGCGTGGCCTGGCCGCCGGGCGTGCCCCCTGGGGCAACATGTACGAGTACCTGATGGCGCTGTCGCTGGTGGCGGTGGTGACCTGGCTGGTTCTGGTGCGCAAGTACCCGCTGAGGCACCTGACCGCCTTCGTGCTGCTGCCGGTCGTCTTCTTGATGTTCGTCGGCGGCACGCTGTACGTCGAGGCCGGCCCGCTTGTTCCCGCCCTCCAGTCGTATTGGCTGGTCATTCACGTGGCGGCGGCGATCGTGGCTTCCGGGATGTTCCTGGTGCCCGGGGTGGCCAGCGTGCTGTATCTGATGCGGACCGCCAACGAGGGCAACCCGCGGCGGTTCCGGCGGCTGGCCGAGCGGCTGCCCGGTAAGGACGTGCTGGACCGGATCGCCTACCGCACCAGCGTGCTGGCCTTCCCGATCTACACGTTCGGTGTCTTCGCCGGCGCCATCTGGGCGGAGTCGGCGTGGGGCCGGTTCTGGGACTGGGACCCCAAGGAGACGGTGTCGTTCGTCGCCTGGGTCATCTACGCTGCGTACCTGCATGCCAGGGCGACCGCCGGATGGCGCGGCAAGCCTGCGGCGTGGATCAACACCGCAGGGTTCGCCTGTATCGTGTTCAACTTCTTCTTCATCAACCTCGTCACCGCCGGCCTGCACTCGTACGCGGGCGTCTGACGAGGCAAGTCGCGGGTCACCACTGGGTCGCGACCGCACGTGGTGGCGACTACCGTTGCGCGTGATCGGTGAGCTACTGGTCGGGTGAGTGGAGGACGTCGAGTGAGTGAGCCACACCAGAGCACGGGCCACCCGGCCGCAGAGAGTCCGGCCGAGGCCGGGGCTCAGGAGCAGCGGCCCACCCAGGCCGCCCAGGAGCCCGAGCCCACCACAAGCGCACAAGCGGCGGCCGAGAACCCGCCGGACAGCGTGGACGGTGCCGCGGACGCGGACGCCGACACCGATTCGCACGCCCACCCTCGTGCGCGTGGGCACCACGTCGCCCCGCAGACGGTTCGGCAGGAAGAGGTTCCGCCCGTCGTTCCCGCCGACGAGGTCTACCCGGGAAGCCACGCCGAGTCGGCCCTCGAGCAGACCGTTGCGCATCCGATGGGGTACGGCCACTACGGACTGGCCCAGCCGCCGTCGGGTCCGCTGCCCGCGCAGCAGCCCGGATACCAGCAAGCGTCGGTCGATCAGCAGCATCAGGCCTACCCGCCGACGTCCGCCGGGCAACCGGCTCCCGGCCAGCAGATGCCGGGCGGCCCCCAGGCCCCCGGCCACCAGGCCGGTTACCCGCAGGCGGCCGGTCACCCGCAGGCCCCGATGGCCGCTCCGCAGCAGCCGATGCAGGTGCCCCCGGCGCAGCCGCAGCAGCAGCCCAAGCGCGGCAGGCATGCCCGGGCCAATGGCGACGACCTGGCGTCGGCGCAGCTGATCAAACCGGTGAAGCGGAAGCCGCAGTCCGGGTGGCGCAAGTTCGTCTACGTCGCGTCCGGGCACCTGATCAACCCGGGCGAGAGCCCGAAGGACCGGCTCAAGCGGGAACTGATCACGCGCATCAACCAGCCGCTGCGTGGCTGCTACAAGATCGCCATGTTGAGCCTCAAGGGCGGCGTCGGGAAGACCACGACCACCGCGACCTTGGGCGCGACGTTCGCGTCCCTGCGCGGTGACCGGGTGATCGCCGTCGACGCCAACCCGGACCGGGGGACGCTGTCGCAGAAGATCCCGATGGAGACCACGGCGACCGTGCGGCATCTGCTGCGGGACGCCGACCGGATCACCAAGTACAGCGACATCCGGGCGTACACGTCGCAGGGCTCGAGCAGGTTGGAGATCCTGGCCAGCGAGCAGGACCCGGCGGTGTCCGAGGCGTTCTCGGAGCACGACTACCGCCGCACGGTGGACCTGCTCGAGCACTTCTACAACATCGTGCTCACCGACTGCGGCACCGGCTTGATGCACAGCGCGATGAAAGGCGTGCTGGAGCTGGCCGACGCCCTGGTGGTGGTGTCGTCCGGGTCGGTGGACGGGGCGCGCAGTGCGTCGGCGACGCTGGACTGGCTGGACGCGCACGGTTACGGGGACCTGGTGAAGCGTTCGGTGGCGGTGATCAACTCGGTCCGACCCAAGGCGAGCTCGGTCGACCTGGACAAGCTGGAGGCGCATTTCGGGGCGCGCACCAGGGTGGTGTGTCGGATCCCGTTCGACCCGCACCTGGAGGAAGGCGCGGAGATCGAGCTGGACCGGCTGCAGGAGGAGACCCAGCTGGCGTTGCTGCGGCTGGCCGCCGCGGTGGCGGACGCCTTCCCCACCCAGTAGGGCGTTTGCTGGGCTGGCAGTCTTGCTCGGGGGCGGGGTTGTGGTCCTTGCTGTGGTGCTGGTGGTTGGTGCGCGTGGGTGCGCTGTGTCGTGTCGTGGTCGGGTGGCCGCCATGGCGACGACCGTCGTTTTCAGCCCGACAGGACTCCTCTCAGGCTCAGAACCACGCCCAGCATCGTCGGTCGGCTGTCGCGCATAGGCAGCGCACCCGTGCCAGTGCCCTTCGCCAACCAGCCCCACACACACCACTCAGGCGGTGACGCGGCCTGCCGTCGGGCATGACAAAAGCCGCGGACCGCCTGGGTCCGCGGCTTTCGCTTCGGCGCTACTTGTCCTTGTCCTCTGGCAAGTTCTTGCGGGTCTGCTCGGCCAGCTTGCGCAAGAACTCCGGATCGTCGTCCGGCGCCAACGGACGGGCAGGCCGGCGCTTCTCAGCCGGCACGCCGACCCGTTCCGCGGTGTACATACGCCAGAGGAGCACGGCGACGGCCAGTGCTCCGATCGCCACGAGCAGGTAGTGCATGCCGCTCCTTCCGCGCCGGGGGTTCTCCCTCGAGGTTAACCTTCCCGACCGGTACCGCGCACTCGCCTGCTGTCGCCCGTCGGCGCGACACGTGCCGGCGCCGGGGCGACGATCAGCTGACGCTCTCCGTCGCCTCGGTGGTCAGCTTGGCCAGCAGCTCGTTGACCTCCGATTCGCGGAACCGGCGGTGTCCGCCAGGGGTGCGGATGGAGCCGATCCGCCCGGCCGCGGCCCAGCGGGTCACGGTCTTCGGATCAACGCGGAAGAGTGCTGCCACTTCGCCCGGGGTGAGCAATCGTCCCCCCGACTGAGGCACCGACTGAGTCATCCGTTTCGCCTCCTTACGACTTTTGCTGCGGTCCCCGTGCGATGACCAGGCGGATCATCCCGATCACCACCGACGGGCGGTCTACATCCCAATCGTGTCATCGTACGCATCAAGTACTCGAACGGTTGGGTGAGAGTAAAGGGGAGGTAAGGGCAGGAATCGGGCGCGCGGCTGCATCCCATCGGTGCAATCCGGCGCGGCATTCGGAGCAGACGACTGCAGAGCGTACCGCTTCCCTTGCGGTGCGCAATGGGGTGTCTCCTCCGCAAAACCTGCTCCTCGTCCGGAATCCACCGCGTTCCCGGGTGTGGTCGTCGTGTCGGGTATGCGTGGTGCGGCATCCTGCCGCACGCCCATGCCCGCCGGTGCGTGGCGGTCGGTCACGGCCACACGCCGCCGGTTAGGCTTGACCAGGAGGGCGCGGCGAGCTAAAGGAGCGAAATCCCTGGTGGACCAGGCACCGAAGGACCGGTTCGCGGTCGATCTGACGCTGTATCTGCTGGCCCGGTTCGCCCTGGTGGCGGTCATCACGGTGCTGCTGGTCGCGTTCCGGGTTCCGGTGCTGGTCGCGTTGATCATCGCCATGGTGGTCGGTTTCCCGCTCGGTCTGCTGCTGTTCCGGTCGCTGGCCGCCCGGGTCACCGCCGGGCTGGCGGCACGCGGCGAGCGACGCCGCGCCGAACGGGAAAAACTGCGTGCCCAGTTGCGCGGCGACGTCGAGCCCGACGACGGCCCCGCAGGCGATGCCGCAGACGGCGCCCGCCCCACGGACCCCGCCGACCGCCGTGGCCAGGACGAGGGGCGGTCGTGACGGCGGTGGACCGGGAATGGGTCACCGAGGCGATCCGGGCCATCGACGCGGACGCCAACCGTAGCGCGGACACTCATCTCCTTGTGTTTCCGTTGCCCGAGGACTGGGGCATCGATCTCTACTTGAAGGACGAGTCGGTCCATCCGACCGGTTCGTTGAAACATCGGTTGGCGAGATCGCTTTTCCTCTATGGGCTGGTCAACGGGCAAATCGGGCCATCGACGGTGTTGGTGGAGGCCTCCAGCGGCTCCACCGCCGTGTCCGAGGCCTACTTCGCCAGGATGCTCGGCCTGGACTTCGTCACCGTGGTGCCGCGCAGCACGAGCAAACAGAAGATCGAGCTGATCGAGTTCTACGGCGGCCGGTGCCACTTCGTCGACCGCCCGCCGGAGATGTACCCGGAGGCCGAGCGGCTGGCCGCCGAGTGCGGCGGGTACTACCTGGACCAGTTCACCTACGCCGAGCGGGCGACGGACTGGCGCGGCAACAACAACATCGCCGAGTCGATCTTCACCCAGATGCGCGCCGAACGGCACCCGATACCGCGGTGGATCGTGGTCGGCGCGGGCACCGGCGGCACCAGCGCCACGCTCGGCCGCTATGTGCGGTATCGCCGCCACCCCACGCAGATCGCGGTGGTCGACCCGGAGAACTCGTCGTTCTACTGGGCGTGGAAGACCGGGGCGACGGACTACACCACCGGGATGCCGTCTCGCATCGAGGGGATCGGCCGCCCGCGCGTCGAACCGTCGTTCGTGCCGTCGGTGATCGACGAGATGATCCAGGTGCCGGACGCGGCGTCGATCGCGGCGATCCGGCTGTTGCGCAGGCGCACCGGTCACTGGGCGGGCGGCTCGACCGGCACCAACCTCTACGGGGCCTTCCAGCTCATCGCCAGGATGCTGGAGGCCGGCGAGCAGGGCAGCGTCGTGACATTGCTCTGCGACGGCGGCGAGCGGTACGCGCAGACCTACTACGACGACAACTGGGTGGCGGAGCAGGGCATGGACCTCGACCCGTACACCGAAATCATGGAGAACTTCCTGGCCACCGGCCGGTTCGAGGCTTAGCCGGTCAGCCGAACGCAAGGGCCGCGGCGACCACGACGGACCACAGCAGCATGGCCAGGCCGGTGTCGCGGAGCACGGCGATCAGATCGCGGCCGGTCGCACCGCTGGAGACGGTGCGCGCCGGCTCGGCCGCCACGATCGCGGCGACCACGGCGAACAGCGCGGGCGGGAACCACCACCCCAGGATCAGGGTGAGCAGGAACGGCAGCGCCAGCAGCGTGAGGTAGAGCCGCCGGGTGCCGCGATCGCCCAGCGCGACTGCCAGCGTGCGCTTGCCCGCCTCGGTGTCCGTGGGGATGTCGCGCAGGTTGTTGGCCAGCAACACGGCCGCGGAGAACGATCCGACGGCGACCGAGCACACCACCGCGGCCCAGCTCACCGTTCCTGCCTGGACGTAGGTGGTGCCGAGCACCGCGACCGGCCCGAAGAACACGAAGACCGCGAGCTCGCCGAAGCCCGCGTAGCCGTACGGGCGCTTGCCGCCGGTGTAGAACCACGCGCCGGCAATGCACGCCGCCCCGACCGCCAGCAGCCACCACTGCCTGGTCAGCACCACCAGGGCGAGCCCGGCGACCGCGGCGAAGGCCAGCGCGCCGACCGCGGCAGCCAGTACCTCCGGCGGCCGGGCCGCGCCGGAACCGACCAGCCGCAGCGGGCCGACCCGCTGGTCGTCGGTGCCACGCACCCCGTCGGAGTAGTCGTTGGCGTAGTTGACTCCGATGATCAGGGCCAGGCTGACCACCATGGCCAGGCTGGCACGCACCCAGTCGAACTCGCCCATGGCGGTCGCGGCCCCGGTGCCCGCCAGCACGGGAGCGATCGCGTTGGGCAAGGTGCGGGGACGGGCGCCTTCGATCCACTGCGCGACGGTGGCCATGCCGGCATTCTTTCCTACCCATCTGGCGGGCATCGACCGGCCGCCGGCGCGGTGTTGCCCCGGCGCCGGTCACGACACCGGGGCAACCGGGCTGCCACTCAGCAGGCGGGTGGCGCCTGGCCCACCCGCACGTAGGCCGCGGAGATGTACTTACCGGGGTTGATCCGGAACCACGTGTCGTTGCCCTCGACCACCTGGCCCTTCACCGCGCACTCGATCCGCACCTGGGCGTACTTGGCGGCCAGGCCCACCACGGCGGAGCTGGTGTTGGGTTGCGCGCGCACGTTCAGCACCGGTCCCGAGGTGGCTACGGTCCCCCACGGGCCGCCGACGGTCCACTCGTAGGTCACGATCACCCAGCCGTTGTCGGTGAACCCGAGGCCGTCCCAGAACGTCCCGTCGGCCAGGTCGATGCCCGCCGGGTTGGCCACCTTGCGGCCGAACTGGTCCTTGCCGCCGTTGTAGCCCTCCAGGTACGCGGCCTGGGCCTCCGGCTTACCCTGCGGCAGGTCCTGCCACATCTCCCGGTTGGGGTTCCAGTAGTCGTCCTTGGTGTTCCACGGGCCGACGTCCCACACCGGGGCCCACTCGCACCGGGCGCCGTTCTCCGTGCACACCTGCACCGTGTAGTTGCCGCTGTTCTTGTCGGCCAGCCCCCGGCGGGACGGCAGCGCCACGAAGTGGTCGCGGGCCACGATCACGTGACCGTTCGCGGTCGTCCCGCCCACCAGGCCTTCCCGGGTGGCGAACACTCGGTATCCCTCGGCCGGCCCGGCGACCTCCGCGGTCGGCTTGGCCGAGGCGTCGTAGCTCGCGCTGAGCTCGATCCGAGCCACCTGCGGGCTGCGGGCGTCCGGTGGTGCGGTGAGCACGAGGCGGGCCTGGACGGTCTTGGTCCGGTTCGGCAGCACGGCAGGGGTGTCGGGGAGGACCTCGGTCCACTCCGACCAGGTGCCGTCCGGCCGCTTGCCGCGCACGTCGACGGCCACTTCCGTCCCGTCCGGGATGGCGGCGTCGACGCGTGCGGCAACCCGGTTCACCGGGTGCTGCATGTGCTTGGCAGGGAAGGTCAGGGTGCCGGTCGTCCAGTCGGCGCTCTGCCTGCCGAGATCGCCCGACAGCGTCCAGGAGCCGCCGGACTCGATGATCGTCCGGTTGTCCGGCTCGGTGTTGTCCGGTGTCAGCGCCCACGTGCCTGGTTCGGCGGCCAGGCCGGGAGCGGCCGTCACCCCGACAGTTGCACCGGTGATGAGTACGGCGGACACCGCCGCTGTCAACAGTTTTCGCCCTCGCATGTGAATCCCTCGCTCGGTTTAGTGACCGTGCGCTGAGCAAAAAGGGCGTTCCGTGAGGTGTCAACTCGTAAACGTTTCACTTGGTGAAACGCTCACTCGACAGCGTTAATAAATGTGAATGCGCAGGGTGATCATCATGTGGTGATCGCTGGGCGCTGAGTGTGGTTCTCGAGCGTGAATTCGCTCACGATTCGAGGGCGTCGCGCACCGCGCGACGGTCGACTTTCCCGGGGCCGCGCAACGGGAGTTCGGTGGCGAAGCGCACCACTTTCGGCGCAGCGGCTTTCCCTTCGCCGGCGCGGACATGTGCGCGCAGCTCGGCCACCGAGGGCGGATTCGCCGGGTCGGTGGGCACGACGAGAGCGGACACGACTTCTCCCCATTCCGCGTCCGGAATGCCGACCACCGCGCACGCGCGGACCGCGGGGTGGCCGCGCAGGATCTGCTCGACCGCGGGCGCGGAAACCTTCACCCCGCCGCTGTTGATCACGTCGTCGGCCCGGCCAAGCACTTCCAGCACGCCGTCGGTGATCCGCCCGAGGTCTTCGGTGCGGAACCAACCGTCGTGCAGCTGCCACCGAGGCGCGCAGGCGGATTCGCGATAGCCCGAGGCCAGGACGGCTCCGGACAGCTCGATCCGGCCGGTCGGGCCGATGCGCACCTGAACGCCGTCCAGGGGACGGCCGTCGTAGACGCACCCGCCGCAGGTCTCCGTCATTCCGTAGGAGCTGATGGCTCGTACCCCGGATGTGCGTGCGTGCTCGCGCACTTCCCGGGGCAGTGCGGCACCACCGACGATGATGGCGTCGAACTCCCGGGCGGCTGCCAGCGCAGGTCCGCCCGCCTCGAGCAAGCGGACGAGTTGGGTCGGAACCAGGGCCGTGTAGTGCGGGCCGGGTTCGCTGAGCACCGGCTCGGCCGCGGCCGCGAATGCCTCCGGCCGGAATCCCGCGGACAGGTCCAGCACGCCCGGCTCGTGCCCGCTGAGCACCGAACGGACCAGAACCTGCAGGCCGCCGATGTATTGCGCGGGCGTGGCAAGCAGCCAGCGTCCCGGGCCGCCGAGACGGGCATGCGTGGCGTTGGCCGACGCGGTCAGTGCCGCCGCGGAGAGCAGCACGCCCTTGGGGTGGCCGGTCGAGCCGGACGTGGCGATGAGCACGGCGGTCGAGGAAGGCACCGGGTCGTCCGGCCGCATCGCGGTCACGACGTCCTTCGCCGTCGGGGCGGTCGCGTCGACCGGCAAGACCGGCGTCCCGCCGTCCAGCGCGTCCGCCAACGCCTGGGTCAGCGATCGGATGGACCGTTCGGAACCGTCGACCTCGACTACGCGCACGGCGCCATTGTGCCTGGGGGCCCGCATCGCCCCTGTAACGGAGATTCTTGCCCGATTTCGGGCAAGAAATTGGCGTCAACTGGCCGCTGGCTGTCACTGTGGAAGGCGTGCGTGCTGTCGGAGAGCTCCCGGCCGAGCTCGTTCACCATGTCGCGGCCAGTACCGGCCTGCCGTCGGCGACCGCAGCGCGGGTGGTGGCCGACGTGATCGCCTACTTCGGCGAGACCGTCGAGCAGTACGTGCGCAGGCGGCATGCCGAACTGCGCAGGCGCGGGCACCGCAACGCGGAGATATGGCGGATGCTGGCCGCCGAACTGGCCACCCGGCCGGTCCGGGCGGGCGAGCTGAGCGAACGCCAGCTGCGCCGGATCGTGTACGGCTGATCCGGCGCCGAGGAGACGGAGAGGCAAAACCTACATGTGCGGAATCGTCGGTTACATCGGCGCGCGTCCGGCGTCGGACATCTTGATCGAAGGACTGCATCGGCTGGAGTACCGCGGCTACGACTCCGCGGGTGTGGCGCTGGTGCATCGCGGGCGGCTCAAGGTCACCAAGGCCGCGGTTCGCGTCGCGGAGCTGCGCGAGCGCCTGGACGGCGGTGTGCCCGCCACGATCGGGATCGGCCACACGCGCTGGGCCACCCACGGTGAACCGAACGACGCCAACGCGCACCCCCAGGTCGACGCGGCGAATCGCATCGCCGTGGTGCACAACGGCATGCTGGAGAACGCCGACCAGCTGCGTGCGGAACTGACCGCTGCGGGCGTCGAACTGCGTTCGGACACCGACACCGAGGCGATCGCTCACCTGGTCGCGCAGGCACTCGACGGCGGGGCCTCGTCGTTGCAGGAGGCCGTGCGCACCGCGCTGAGCAAGGTCGACGGGGCCTACGGGCTGGTGGTGCTGGACGCCCGCAACCCCAACGAGCTGGTCGTGGCGCGCAACGGCAGCCCGATCGTCATCGGCATCGGCGACGGCGAGATGTTCGTCGCCTCGGACGTGGCCGCGCTGGTCCGGCACACCCAGCGGGTGGTCTACCTGGACGACGGCGAACTGGCCACCCTCACCGCGGACGGCTTCACCACCAGCGCGGGCGCCAAGACGCCGACCACGGTCGACCTGGACGACGTGGACTACCAGCTCGGCGGCTACCCCGACTTCATGCGCAAGGAGATCGACGAGCAGCCGGACGCCGTGCGGCGTGCGCTGCTGGGCCGGCTCGACGAGCGGTTCGCCACCGCACGCTTGGGCGGCCTCGGCATGGATCCGCGTGAACTCCGCGCGGTGAGCCGGGTGAAGTTCCTCGGCTGCGGCTCCGCCTACTACGCCGGCCAGATCGGCGCCAACCTGGTGGAAGAGCTGGCCCGCATTCCCGCGGACGCCGAGCCGGCGTCGGAGTTCCGCTACCGGAACCCGGTCATCGAGCAGGACACCCTGTACGTCGCGGTCAGCCAGAGCGGCGAGACCGCCGACACCCTGGCCGCGGTGCGCGAGCTGAAGCGCAAGGGCGGACAGGTGATCGGAGTGGTCAACGCGGTCGGCAGCGCGATCGCGCGGGAGTGCGGCAGCGGCGTGTTCCTGCATGCCGGGCCGGAGGTCTCGGTGGCCTCCACCAAGGCCGTCACCAGCATGAGCGTGTGTTTCGCGATGCTGGGTTTGCTGCTCGGCCGGGTGCGGGACCTGTCGGTGGCGCACGGTCAGCGCCTGGTGCGCGGGCTGGCCGCGCTGCCGGAGCAGATCGCGGAAATCATCAAGGACGAGGACGCCATCGCCGAGACGGCCCGGCGGTTCCTGGACGCCAAGCGGATGTTCTTCATCGGCCGGGTGCGCTGCTGGCCGGTGGCCAGGGAAGGCGCGCAGAAGCTGAAGGAGATCTCCTACCTGCATGCCGAGGCCTATCAGGCGGCCGAGCTCAAGCACGGGCCGCTGGCGCTGATCGACGAGGACATGCCGTCCGTGGTGCTGGTGCCCGACGACGAACTGCTGGCCCGCAACATCGCCACCATCGAGCAGATCAAGGCGCGCGGCGGGCCGGTCATCGCGGTGACCAACGCCGAGCTGCCCGACGGCCTGGCCGACGCGGTGCTGCGCATCCCGCGCAACGAGCCGGAGCTGGACCCGATCCTGCTCACCATCCCGCTCCAGCTGTTCGCCTATCACCTGGCCAAGGCGCTGGGCAGGGACATCGACAAGCCGCGCAACCTGGCCAAGAGCGTCACCGTGGAGTAGGCCGCGACGCGGGCGGAACGGTCCCGGCACCGGTGCTCGCCCGGGTGTCCCGGTCGGCCGGTGCGGAGGAACGCCCTGGTCCGGGCGGGTGACACCCGCCGGGGTGGGCGGCTACGCAGGGTCTAACCGGGCCCCCGGGCAAGCCGACATACCTCCCGGAGGATTCCGCGAGGAGAGGACCCGATCATGCGGCGCTCACGCATCCTTGCCCTGCTCGGCGCGGCCGGCATGGCCGCAGGACTGCTCGGCGCGACCAGCGCGGTCGCGGGTGAGCACCGGGGTGGTGGTGCGCCGCAAGTCGTGGCGAAAGGCCTGGACAACCCGCGGGGGCTGGCGTTCGGTCCGCACGGCGCGTTGTACGTGACCGAAGCAGGCTCCGGCGGGTCGGGGCCGTGTTTCGCCGGCCCGGAAGGTGACGAGGTCTGCTGGGGTGCCAGCGGTGCGGTCACCGTGGTACGAGGTCGTCACCAGAAGCGGGCGGCCACCGACATCGGGTCGCTCGCCGCGCCGGACGGCACGCAAGCCATCGGCCCATCGGACATCGCGTTCCGCAACGGCAAGGCTTATGTAACGGTCGGCCTGGGTGCCGACCCGGCGATGCGCGATCAGCTTCCCCTGCTCGGCAGGAAGACCAACGGCTGGCTGCTGAAGAGCGGATGGCACGGGCTCGTCGGCGCCGCGGACGTCGCGCGGTTCGAGGCGAAGAACGACCCGGACAAGGCCGGGCCGGACAGCAACCCGAATTCGGTCGTGGCCGAACGGCGCGGCCAGGCCGTGGTCGACGCGGGCGGCAACACCCTGCTGTGGGTCAAGCACAGCAAGATCCGCGTGCTGGCGAAGTTCCCGGAGCGCACGATCGTCGCGCCGGACTTCCTGGGTCTCCCGCCAGGGACGAAGATCCCGTTGCAGTCGGTGCCGACGTCCGTGGCCAAAGGTCCGGACGGCGCCTACTACGTCGGTGAGCTGACCGGCTTCCCGTTCCCGCATGGCAAGGCGCGGGTGTACAAGGTCAAGCCGGGCCACGAACCCAAGGTGGTGGCCTCCGGCTTCACCAACGTCATCGACATCGGCTTCCACCACGGAAAGCTCTACGTGCTGGAAATCGCGCACGCCGGGCTGCTGAACGCCGAGCAGGACCCACGCGGCGCGCTGTACCGGGTGGGGCACCACGGCAAGAAGCTGATCAAGCACACCGGCCTGGTGATGCCGGGCGGGCTGGCCCTGCGTGGCGGCAACGCCTACATCTCCAACTGCAGCGTGTGCCCGGCGGACGGCAGCTCGCCGCTCGGCACGGGGCACGTGCTGCGGGTTCCGCTCAAGTGATTCGCGGGTGAGGGTCGACGGCCGAGGCGTCCGGTGGCGTCTCGGCCGTCCGCACGTTCTGGCCGTCGGCAGGTTGTGGGCGCGGCGTGTGGGGATTCCGCCACAGCCGTCGGCAGGTTGTGGGCGCGTCCGGATTCCGCCACAGCCACGCGTGCTCGTGGAGCCGGTATGGCGTGGTGGAACTCTCCTGGCGTGCGGCTGCCCTCGCGCGCAGGCACGCATACCCTGGGCGACAGGAGGGCAAATCGCCCAAATGTCGTGGGTGACGCCCACAGGCGTGACGCACCGGCGCACGGTCGATGAGAACGGCCGCCCGACCACGCGTGACGCCCGCGGGCGTCACGCACCGGCCTCTCGCCGCCTGTGCCTCGACGGCGGGGCCGCTTGCCCCGGTGAGCCGGCCGGCACCGGGAGCATTCCTGCGGCGGCTGAAACAATGCAGGGAATCGATCGGAAAGGGAGCGGCTGGTGAACCCGTCGACCGCGCAGGCTCGGGTGATCGTCGACGAGCTGATCCGCAACACGGTCAGCCACGTCGTGCTGTCGCCCGGGTCCCGCAACGCGCCGTTGTCGCTCGCCTTGTACGACGCTGCCGCGGCCGGCCGGATCGAACTGCATGTGCGGATCGACGAACGGTCCGCGGCGTTTCTCGCCCTGGGCATCGCGGCACGCACCGGCCGCCCGGCCGCAGTGGTGTGCACGTCGGGCACCGCCGCCGCCAACTTCCACCCGGCGGTGCTTGAGGCGGACCGGGCGGGCGTCCCGCTCATCGTGCTGACCGCCGACCGGCCGCCGGAGCTGCGTGCCGCGGGCGCCAATCAGGTCATCGAACAGAACAAGCTGTACGGCGACGCGGTCCGTTACTTCGCCGAGCTGGCGGTGGCGGGTGAGCACGCAGGCCAGAACGCCTATTGGCGCAGCCAGATCTGCCGTGCCTGGAGCGCCGCCTACGGGGAGTGGCGGTCCGGGCCGGTGCATCTCAACATCCCGTTCCGCGAGCCGCTGGTGCCGGACGGCGACGACGAATGGAGCGAATCGCTGGACGGTCGCCCGAACGGCCAGCGCTGGACCGAGCTGCCGGACTACGGCGCGGCGCCGGCTTTCGTGATCCCGTCGACCAGGACCGGGCTGGTCGTCACGTGCGATTCCGGTACGTCCGCGGTGAGCGAATGGGCGGCGGAGCACTCCTGGCCGATCATGGCGGAGACCGGGCCCGCCGGGTTGTCCGGGGATTCGGCCGTGACCACCGGTCCGTGGCTGCTCGGCGTGCCGGAGTTCGTCGCCGCGCACCGGCCGGAGCAGGTGCTGTGCATCGGCCGCCCGACCGTGTTCCGGCAGGTGCAGGCGCTGCTCGCCGACGCGGACGTGGAAGTGCTGCTGGTGCGCCCGGACACCGACTGGCCGACCCCCGCGCACAACGTCCGCCAGGTCGGTCAGTGGTTCGCCGAACCGAGCAAACCCGCCGACCAGCAGTGGCTGCAGCGGTGGCAACGGGCCGATCGGCTGGCACGCGAAGCGGTCGCGCGCACCCTGGCCGCCGAGCCGTGGCCGAACGGGCCTGCCATCGCGGCCGAGGTGCTTGCCACGATCCCGGACGGTTCGCTGCTGGTCGTCGGCTCGTCCAACCCCACGCGGGACATCGCGCTGGCTGGCGGTCCGGCGCGGCCGGGGATTGTGGTGCATCGCAATCGGGGCGTGGCGGGCATCGACGGGACCGTGTCCACCGCTGTCGGCGCCGCGCTGGTGCACAGCGCGCACGGGCGTCCCGCCTACGCGCTGGTGGGCGATCTGACGTTCCTGCACGACATCAACGGCCTGCTGCTGGGGCCGAGTGAGAAGCGCCCGGACTTGACCGTCGTGGTGGTCAACGACGACGGCGGAGGGATCTTCTCGCTGCTTGAGCAAGGAGACGACGAGCACGTCGACCGCTTCGAGCGGGTGTTCGGTACCCCGCATGGCGCTGACCTGGGAGCACTGTGCGCGGGGTACGGAGTGCCTTACCAGCTGGTGCGGACGCGTGAGGAGTTCCGAGACGTCCTGCACCCGGCTCCCGGTTTGCGCGTGGTGGAGGTGCGGATCGACCGGTCCGCGCGGCCGATGTTGCACGAGCGGCTGCAGGCCGCGGTCGCCGAAGCGGTGGCCACGCTCAGCGCGTGACGCGGGACGTGCGGAAACGTTTGGTTCCGCTATGGTGCGCATCACTCAGCGCGTGACGCGGGCTGGGACGTGGCGACGAGCTGACGGACCTTGGTCGTGGGCCCCGGTGACCAGTGACCGTGCGGCTCGGTGGCTCGCCTACCGTCTGTGCGCGCGATCGTTGCGGCCGGGCCGAAGTGCGAAAGGGCAAAGCGCGCTGTGGCCACGGTGCTCGAGCTCCATGACGTGATCGATCCGGCGGATACCCGTCAGCTGCGTGCCCGCCCGTCGCGTAACAGCCGCCGGTGACGACGACGCGTGCGGCACCCGGGGTGCGAGTGCCGTCCGGGCCGTTACCCTCAGCGAATGACCAACCAGACGGATGCCAGGCAAGCGGACCGGCGGCGACGGTTGCTGCGCTTGATCGTGCTCGGGGTGGCTGGTCTGGTGACGGTGATGGCCGCCGTGCTGGTCGTGGCCGCCTACCGCAACGACGCGGCCATCGAGGCCAATCGGGTCGCGGCGAACGCCCAAGTGATCTCCCAGGACTGGGCCAGGACCACGGTGCGGTTCACCGGACCGGACGGCCGGGTGTTCATCTCCCAGGACGGCGTGCTCTACCCCGGCGGCCTGGTCGAGGGTCAGCGGCTGCTGGTGGAGTACGACGGCACCAATCCGAACCTGGTGCGGGTCGCCGGCCGGACGGCCGATCTCACCTTGCTCCCAGCGGGCAGCACGGTGGTGATCACGTGGCTGGTGGCCGCCCCGCTGCTGTGGTGGCTGCGGCCGAAGCGCTCCGGTGGTACGGGGAGCGTTGATGCGGCCGCCGGGACAAGCAGCGAAGACAGCGAAGACAAGGTCGGTGACAATTCCGGCGACAACGCCGGTGACAGTGCCGACGACAATGCCGGCGACAATGCCGACGAGAAGGTCGACGACAAGGCGGAGGAGAAGACTGCCGGGAAACCCGGCGAGACAGCCGACAGGAAGGCCGACGGCGATCCGCACCCGGCCGATGCGACGCGAAACTCGACATTCGTGACCGAGGATTAGGCCGGTTCTTGGGCCGATGGGGGACGACTCGGCACATCGGCTGGTCAATGTCGGTCCGGCTCGCTAGGTTCGCCATCGCGACTATCAGGGAGGTATGTCGCGAATTCGGAGGTCACCATGAGCCTGAGGAAACGGGCCGGATTCACCGCGGCCGCCACGGGGCTGACCGTCCTGTTGCTGTCGTCCACCGCGAGCGCCGCCCCCGGGGCGGGTAGTCCGGGGCTGGGGGATCCTTACTATCCGCTCGACGGAAATGGCGGATATGACGTCAGGCATTACGACATCAGTGTGACGTATCAGCCGAAGACCGATCGGCTTTCCGGTACCACGACGATTCTCGCCAAGGCGAAGCAGGACCTCGGCCAGTTCAATCTGGACTTCCTGCTGAACGTGGAATCGGTGTGGGTCAACAACCGCCCGGCGAAATTCACCACCGACGGTGGCGAGCTGGTCGTCGACCCGGCGCAGGATCTGCGCAAGGGCAGTCCGATGCTGGTCGTGGTCAAGTATTCGGACACGCCGCACAAGTACGAGCTGTACGGCTACAACGCGTGGAAGCAGACTTCGACCGGGGCGTTGGCGGTCGACCAGCCGCACATCGCGCCCTGGTGGTTCCCGTCGAACAACCATCCGACGGACAAGGCGACGTTCACCATCTCGGTCGCCGCGCCGAAGGGCCTCGAGGTGATCTCCAACGGCACCTTGATCGCCACCACCCAGCGCACCGACGGCATGGTGCGCTGGCACTGGGTCAGCAAGCAGCCGATGGCCACGTACCTGGCTTTCATGGCGATCGAGGACTACGACATCACCGAAGGCGTGGGGCCGGACGGCAAGCCGTACCTCAACGCATACGCCAAGGATCTGGAGTGGCCCAGCGCCGCCCGGGCGAGCGTCGAACGCACGCCGGAAATCACCGAGTTCCTGGAGACGAAATTCGGCAAGTATCCGTTCGAGACCAATGGTGGCGTCGTCTCCAGCAACGTCGGGTTCGCGCTGGAGACGCAAACCCGACCGGTCTACGATGCCAGGTTCTTCGCCGGCGGCTCCAACACCTACGTGGTCGCGCACGAGCTCGCGCACCAGTGGTACGGCGACTCGGTGTCGCTGAAGTCGTGGGACGAGATCTGGCTCAACGAAGGCTTCGCCTCCTACGCGGAATGGATGTGGTCGGAGGAGCAGGGCCAAGGCACGACGGACGAGATCGCGGAATACATCTACAGCGCGTACGACGCGGACGACCCGTTCTGGACCGTGTTGCCGGGCGACCCGGGTGCGGAGAACCAGTTCCACTCCGCGGTGTACGACCGGGGCGCGATGGCGGTCCACGCGCTGCGCAAGGCGATGGGCGACAAGGCCTTTTTCAAGCTGCTGAAGAAGTGGCCGAAGAAGAACCGCAACGGCTGGGGCAGCACGCCGGAGCTGATCAAGCTGGCCGAGCGGCTGTCCGGCAAGCAGCTCGACGAGGTGTTCCAGACCTGGCTGTACACCCCGAGCAAGCCGGCCACCAGCCCCAACGGTGAGCTGGCCGAGGCAACAGCTGCCGTCCGATCCGCGCAGGCGGAGCAGGCACAGGTCAAGGAGCCGAAGTCGCTGGCCAAGATCAAGCGGACGCACGCGTTGCTGCATCAGCGGGATGCGGCACACAACTAGCCGAACGATGCCGTTGGCGGGCCGTGCGGCGTGCGGCCGGAACGGACCGCCAACGGCGCACGTCGGATCGGACATGCGTGGCAAAGCACACATGTTGCAGGCGGCCGTGCTGTTGGCACTGCTGATGATGCTGCACGCGCTGACCAGCGCCATGCCTACTGAGCCCAGGCGCGACTCGGAGGCGAGTGCACGGCGGGGCGTCGACCCCACGGATGTGCGCACGAACGCACGTCCCTGAGACCCCTGCCTCGCCATACGCGGGCTTACCGGGACGCCTGGCCCAAGCGGGTTACCGGTGCCGCCGCCCAGCCCGGGTGTGGGCTCTCTGCCCGGGCGCGGTGGCGGATCTGGTGAAGTACGGCCGCTGGGTACGGGTCACGTTCCCTTTCCGGGCGCGGTGGCGTCCCGGCTGACTGCGGTGCTCCTCCGGCACGGTGGCGGTCCGGACCTGGCCACGGCGGCCAGGTCCTCGTAGGCCCGGCGGGGGCCGGGCGGGATGCGGGTCGGTGCTAATGCCTCAGGCGGGTCTCGGCGCGCAGCCGGCTCTTGGCGCGGTCGTCCGGGAGGGTTTGAACGGCCGCAGGTGGGTTGTCTTGGTGTCGGCCCGGCGTGGCCGTGACGGTGCTCTCCTACGTTGATGCTTCGGCGTGTTGGCCGGTCTGCTTGGGTGCCCGGCCTCGGACGGTTGCTGGCCTCGTCACCCAGCCGCGGTGCGGGCGGTCTGTCCGGCACCGTGGAGTCCTGGCTGAGGTGCGGATGCGGGCGCTTCGTCCGGGCGCGGGTGTTCTGGCCGGGGCAGGTTCGTGCGCACCGGCTCACTCGGGACTCGGTGTGTTGGCGTGGCGGGGGATGCCGCAGGTCGAGGGCTCGGTGTGCCCGGCTGGGCCTCGGGGGTCGAGGCCCAGCCCCGTGCTGGCGCCTGGGCGCAGGCCTCAGTGATCGACCTTCGCGGCGACCTCGGCCAGCCGAGCGGTTCGGGCACCGTGCCAGGATGCGCGGTTCGGCACCGCGTCAGGATCGCGTCGGTTCCAAGCGCGGCGGGGCGATGGTGCTCGTGCGCGTTCTGCTGACCTGCCGTGCACGGACGGTGACCGGCGAGACCCGTCGGCCAGGGCCCGCTGACCAGGGCGACTAGGCTGGCCCCATGGTGCGCGCCAGCCTGGACAAGAATCCGCGCGAAGTCGCCGCGATGTTCGACGGCGTCGCGAAGGGCTACGACCGAGCGAACTCGTTCATGACGTTCGGGTTCGATCGCCGGTGGCGCGTGTTCACCAGCCGCACGTTGGATGCCCGGCCCGGGGAGAAGGTGTTGGACCTGGCCGCCGGCACCGGAGTGTCCACCGTGGAGTTCGGTCATGCCGGCGCCTGGGTGGTGGCCGCCGACTTCTCCCTCGGCATGCTGCAGCAGGGGAAGCGGAAGCGGCCGGGCCTGCCGATGGTCGCCGCCGACGCGTTGCACCTGCCGTTCGCCGACGAGGCGTTCGACGCCGCGACCATCTGCTTCGGCCTGCGGAACTTCGTCGACCCGGGTGCGGCTTTGCGGGAGATCGCGCGGGTGGTGCGGCCCGGTGGCCGGCTGGTGATCTGCGAGGTGTCCACGCCGCCGTTCGCGCCGATCCGCTACCTGCACCGCAAGGTGCTGCTGCAACTGCCCAAGTGGATCGGCAAGCGCGCCTCGTCCAATCCCGAGGCGTACTCGTACCTGTCCGAGTCGTCCGCTGCCTGGCCCGCGCAGCGCGAACTCGGGGAGATCATCGCCGCGGCAGGCTGGGAAGACGTCGAGTGGATCAACCTGACATTCGGCGTCGTCGCGGTGCACCGAGCCGTCAAGCCGGCCAGACCCCAGGCCGCGCCGGAGGCCGCGCGCACCGACCAGCCGGCTCGCGAGCCCGAGTCAGCCGCACCGCAAACGCGCTGACGAGCGCGCTCGACTCTGGATCCTGCCAAGCGGCGACCGGAGTGGCGACCGGAGTGTTGCCTCGCTTTGCGGACTGCCGGGTACCTCTCAGGTCACAACGCGCGGAATTGCCGTGAGTGTGACCTCTACAGTTGCGTCTATGACGCAGAGCAGCAGCAGGCGCGGCCCGATGGACGACGCCGAGGTGATCGTTGTTGGTGCAGGTCCGGCGGGGTCGACCGCGGCGACGTATCTCGCTCGTGCCGGGCTGGACGTGCTGCTGCTGGAGAAGACCACCTTCCCGCGCGAGAAGGTCTGCGGCGACGGGCTCACCCCGCGCGGGGTCAAGCAGCTGATCGACCTCGGCATCGACACCCGCGAGGAAGCCGGCTGGGTGCACAGCACCGGACTGCGCATCCTGGCCGGCGACATCACGCTGGAACTGCCGTGGCCGGAGCTCACCAGCTATCCGCCGTACGGCGTCTCCCGCACCCGGCACGACTTCGACCACCTGCTGGCGCAGACCGCCCAGAAGGCAGGAGCCCGGCTGTACGAGAAGACCAACGTCACCGAGGCCGTGGTCGAGCGCGGCCGGGTGGTCGGGGTCAAGGCACTGGTCGGGCCGGAGCGGCAGCCGGTGACGTATCGCGCACCGTTGGTGCTGGCCGCCGACGGGGTCAACGCGAAACTGGCCCGAAGTGTGGGCATCGAGCGCAACGACAAGCGGCCGATGGGCGTGGCCGTGCGCCGGTACTACCGGAGCCCGCGCCACAACGAGCCGTTCATCGAGGGCCACCTCGAGCTGTGGGATCGCCGTGACCCGAAGAACCCCCGGCTGCTGCCCGGGTACGGCTGGGTCTTCCCGTTGGGCGACGGCACGGTGAACGTCGGTCTGGGCGTGCTGTCCACCTCCCCGGCTTTCCGGAACACCGACTACCGCGCGCTGCTGCGCACGTGGCTGGAATCCACACCGGAGGAGTGGGGCCTCCGCGAGGAGAACGCGGTGGGCAAGATCGGCGGTGCCGGGCTGCCCATGGGTTTCAATCGCACCCCGCACTACAAGGACGGCTTGCTGCTGCTCGGCGACGCGGGTGGCATGGTGAGCCCGTTCAACGGCGAAGGAATCGCCGCGGCCATGGAATCCGCCCAGCTGGCCGCCGAACACGTGGTGCAAGCCCTGGCCCGGCCGGCCGGACCGTCCCGGGAGCGGGCCCTGCACGGCTACACGATCGCCCTGCGGGAACGCATGGGCGGCTACTACCGGCTCGGCAACGCCTTCGCCAAAGCCATCGGCAAGCCCACGGTCATGCGCGTCGCCACCCGCTACGGCCTGCGGATCAACAAGCTCATCCCGCTGATCTACAAGGGCCTGTCCGGCTGCTACGACGCCCGCGGTGGGGACGCGGTGGACCGCTTGATCGCGGCGGCCTCGCGCATCACCCCGGCGCCACGCTAGGCCCACGCGGCGCCACAGAAGCAGCGCGGCCCCCGGCCCGGGCCACCACCGAGCGCAGGGCAGAGGGCTCCCGGGCCAGGCACAGGGCAGGGGCAGGCCGTCGGCCACCGAAGCCAAGGCAGGTGCGGACTCCCGGCCCGGGTCGCTCATCGAGTGCGGGTCAGGTGTGGATTTTCTGGGGATCGCGTTCTCGGCCGGGCAGAGGGCGGCGTGATTTTCGGGCGGTGTTGCCATCGGGGGTCGCAGTCGGACGCCGGGCGGTGTGGACTCCCGCCTCAGGTCGCCACTGAACGCGGGGTGGGCGTGTCTCCCGCCCC
>NZ_PKFA01000041.1:0-21291 GCF_002919275.1 Thermocrispum sp.
GTGCGGCCGGGCTCGCCCTCGCGGCTCGCGCTCGGCTGCCCGCCCACGGCACCGCTTGGCACCGCCGGGTCTTCGTCCACCGGCTGGAAGCTGCTGAACTCGTCGGTGGTTTCCTGCCCGTCCGGCTCGTCGGCGTCCGGCCGATGCCGTTCCGCACCCGCCGACCAGGCGTCCGGACGGCCACCGGGACCGCTCGATTGGCCGGGACGGCCGGGACCTGCGGTACCCGGCTCGCCGGGAGCGCCGAGGCCGCCGACTCCGTTCAGGCCCGCACCGACGCCTGCCTGGTCACGCGCTTGCGGAGCCGCACCCGGCGCTGCGGGCTGACCAGCACCACCCGGGATGGGCGGCATCGGGCCGCCCCGGCCTGCCGAGGCGCCGGGCTGGCCGAAGCCTCCCGGCCGTCCGAACCGCCCCTGGCCGCCCGCGTCACCGAACCGGGGACCGGGAGAAGCCCCTGGTACGTCGGCGGTGCCGGACGCGCCGGGAGCGCCGGCAGGAGGCGGTCCGGCGAGCCTGCCGGGCCCCTCCCCCGGGCGGGGCATCGGCGGGCCACCCAGCGCCGCGGGCTGCTCGGGAGCCGCGTTGCCGCGCGCGAGGTAGTCGGCGGCCGCCGCGCGCTGCTCCTCGCTGACCTCGGGAACGCGATAGCCGTTGTCCCGGATGTGCGCCAGCAGCGCAGGCTCCGGAGTCACCCCGTACTTGCGCAGGTAGTACGGCACCGCAGCGGGCCAGATCCACTCGCCGTCGCTGTGGAAGCCGACCGGGACGGCAGGTTCCGGGTTCTCCGCCAGCTGGTCGACGTCGAAGCCGCGGCCGGGACGAACCACCGGCGCGTCCTCCAGGTAGGCCAGCACGTCGGCTTGCTCCTCCGGATCCAGCTCGTCCCGGTCGATCACCGGGCGGCCGGAGGAGTCCGTCCCGTCGAACACGCGCGCGATGTGCAACCGCGGGCCGGGCCGCTCGGGCCCCAACCCGGCCAGCCGCCGCATCAGCCACTCCGGCACGTTTTCCTCCGAGCGAGGGAACATGCGGAGCTCGTCGGCGTAGGCCTGGGGTGGCGGCAGCAGCTTCCACTCCGGCTCTTCCCTGTCGTACTCCAGGTTGTAGCTGGCCGGAGCCTCCAGCGTGTAGTGCGCGTTGAACCACGTGCCCCGCTGTTCGCGATACATGCCGCTGCGCAGCCTGGCGAACAGCGTCGCGATGTCGTGCGTGGCCACCCATTCCGTCACGGAGCCGTCGGCGAGGGTAATCTCGCCATCGAGCTCGTGGTACCGGCCGACGGTCCGGTAGTGAACGACGATTCGCTTCCAGTCCCGCGGTGCGGCCCGCAACAAAGCAAGACCGATCTGTTTGACCAGGGTGTCCTGCTCGGGTGCGCTCAGCTGCGTCGGGTATGCCACCCAGACATCTTGACTCGATTTCGGCGATTTCGCACTGGCAGTACGGGAAGACATGAAGGGCGGACGAGCTGAGTAACGGGCGTCGGAAGGCACTGGGAATCGCACTCGCTTTCCTGGGCGGACTGGCGGTTGCCGGTCAGTCCAGCATCAACGGCCGGTTGGCCGATCGGGTGGGGGACGCGTTCTTCGCCGCGGTGGTCTCCTTCGGCGGGGGCCTTGTGGTGTTGCTCGCATTGCTGTGTGTCATGCCCCGGATGCGGTCCGGTGTCCCGCGGATCAGGACCGCGCTGCGCGACGGGACCCTGCACTGGTGGCATCTGCTCGGCGGGCTCGGCGGCGCCACGCTGGTCGCGGGGCAGGCGGTCACCGTCGCCGTGCTCGGCGTGGCGATGTTCACCGTCGGCGTGGTGACCGGGCAGACGGTGAGCGGCCTGCTGGTCGACCGGGCGGGGCTCGGGCCCGCGGGCCCGCAGGCGATCACCCCGCAGCGGCTGGCGGGCGCGGTCGTGATGCTGATCGCGGTGGTGATCACCACCGGCGGTGGGCTGACCGCCGTGGACGGCCGGGTCTGGCTGCTGGTGCTGCCGCTGCTCGGCGGCGCCGCGGTGGCCGTCCAGCAGGCGATCAACGGCCGGGTGGGCGTGGCCGCGGCGAATCCGATGACCGCGACGTTGGTCAACTTCGTGGTGGGCACCGCCGCGTTGCTGCTCGGCTGGGCCGTGTCGTTGATGGTGCAGGGCGGGCCGGGTCCGCTGCCGTCCAACCCGGTGCTCTACACCGGCGGGCTCATCGGGGTGGCGTTCATCGCGCTGATGGCGCTCGTGGTGCGCTGGACCGGTGTGCTGGTGCTGGGGCTGGCCACCATCGCCGGCCAGCTCTCCGGCTCGCTGGTGCTGGACCTGGTGCTGCCCACCAGGGACGCGCCGGTCACGCTCACCACCGTGCTCGGCGTCGGGCTGGCGATGGTGGCCATCGCGGTCACGGTCTTCCGCCGCAGGCCGCGCGTGCTCCCGCGGCCGGAGCGAACGCCGGTGGCCTGACCGACGGCGGCATCGGCGGTGCCGGTGCGGCAGGCAGGCGGGGCCGGTGCGGACGAGGTGCCGAGCCGGGCCGGGGAAGCAGGAGCGGCTGCCCGCCGACCGGGACTGACCGTTAGAGTTCCGGCCGTACCGGATCGACACGAGGATGCGGGTGGTATGTCAGCACAGGTACTGGACGGCAAGGCGACCAAGGACGCGATCTTCGCCGAGCTTGCGCCGCGGGTGGCCGCATTGGCCGAGCGCGGCGTCGTGCCCGGGCTGGGCACCGTGTTGGTCGGGGACGACCCCGCATCGCACTCCTACGTGAAGATGAAGCACGCCGACAGTGCGAAGCTGGGCATCACGTCGATCCGTCGTGACCTGCCCGCGGACACCACGCAGGACGAGCTGAACGCGGTGATCGACGAGCTCAACGCCGATCCTGCCTGTCACGGCTACATCGTGCAGCTGCCGCTGCCCGGGCACCTGGACACCTCCCAGGTGCTGGAGCGCATCGACCCGGCCAAGGACGCCGACGGGCTGGCGCCGCTGAGCCTGGGCCGCCTGGTGCTCAACGAGCCGGGCCCGCTGCCGTGCACGCCGCGCGGCATCATCGAGCTGCTCCGCCGTTACCAGGTGCCGATCGCCGGAGCGCGGGTGGCGGTGGTCGGCCGCGGCATCACGGTCGGCCGCACGCTCGGCCTGCTGCTGACGCGTAAGTCGGAGAACGCCACGGTCATCGCCTGCCACACCGGCACCAGGGACCTGGCGGCCGAGACGCGCTCGGCGGACATCGTGGTGGCCGCCGCCGGGGTACCGCACCTGATCACCCCGGAGATGGTCAAGCCGGGTGCGGCCGTGCTGGACGTCGGGGTGAGCCGGGTGGACGGCAAGCTCGTCGGCGACGTGCATCCCGACGTCGCCGAGGTGGCGGGTTACCTGGCGCCCAACCCCGGTGGTGTCGGGCCGATGACCAGGGCGATGCTGGTGACCAACGTGGTCGAGGCCGCCGAGGCAGCAGCGCCGTGAACGCAGCAGTGCGCGCCCACCTTCCGTTCGCCGTGGTCCTGGCCATCGTCGCGGCCGGGTTCGTGCGGATCGCGCAGTACCACTGGCGGGAAGGGTCGGTGCTGGTCGCCGTCGCGCTGCTGGTCGCGGCGCTGCTGCGGGCGGTGCTGACCCCCGAGCAGGCCGGGCTGATCGTCATCCGCAGCCGCGGCGTCGACGTCCTCGCCTACACGGCGCTCGGGGCGATGATCCTGTTCGTCGCGCTGACCATCACCAAGGGGCCGATCTAGTTCTTGTGCACCACGACGGCATCCGGCCCCGGGAACATCAACGTCTCCCTGCCGTCGTCGAAACGCACCAGGTAAGGCGGCTTGCCGTTCTCGCCACGGACCTCGATGATCTCAGCCTCCTGCTCGGCAACACCGACCTTCGGGCCGTGGACCAGGATCTTGTCACCGGTTGAGGCTCGCATCGTCAGATCACCTCCACCTTCAGACTAGGAAATTCCGGGCGCCACGGTCGACAATCCGATCCGGTGCCCGGCCGCCATGCCCCGTTGCGGTGGTTGCCGTTGCGAGCGGCGTCCACGGTCAGCGACCGGCTGTGGCGGGGAAGGCGTTCGCGTCATGGCAGTGCGTGCCATCGGCCGGGCCATGTGTCGGCCGCCGGGATGCGGTTCCGCCCGGGTCGTTTGCCGGTGGGCGGCCTCGGGAACCCGCCCGCATCGGGAGGTGAGGCCCATGGCCACCTGCGACGTGTGCGGCAACGACTACTGGATGACGTTCGAAGTCACGACCACCAGCGGCGACGTGTACACCTTCGACTCGATCGAATGCGCGGCACAGAAGATCGCGCCGGTGTGCGAGCACTGCGGCTGCCGCATCCTCGGCCACGGTGTCGAGGTGAGCGGCCGGTTCTACTGCTGTGCGCACTGCGCCCGGCACGCCGGCGGCGAGGGCGAGAAAATCCGGGACACGGTCGGCGCCCACCCCGGCTGACGGTCAGCGCGGCCGGATGATCACCTCGGTCACGTGGGCCTCCGGCGTCGCGCTCACCGCCGCCTGCACCGCGGCTGCGACCGATTCCGGCCGCAGGAACTCCTCGGGCCGGTACGGCCTGCCCTCGCCCGCCACGATGGCCTGCTGCATGGGGGTGTCGGTGCGGCCGGGGTAGATCGACGTGACGCGCAGCCCGGGCTCCTCGGCGCGCAGCGCGTCGGCGAACGCGCGCAGGGCGAACTTGCTCGCCGCGTAGGGCCCCCAGCCGGGGCGGGCGTTCCGCCCGGAGCCGGAATTGATCAACACGACGTGGCCGCCCGCCGCCCGCAGCGCAGGCAGCAGCAAACGGGTGAGCTCGGCGACCGCGACCACGTTGATCTCCAAGTTGTGCCGCCACACCTCCGCGGCGGCTTCCTCGACCCTGCCCAGCGCCGCGACGCCTGCGGAGTGCACGAGGACGTCGAGCGAGTCGATGCCTGCCGCGGCTTCCGCCACCGCTTCCTGGTCGGTGAGGTCGACCGGCCACGCCGTGGCATCGGGCAGCTCGCCGGCCAGTGCGGTCAGCGCTTGTCGGTTCCGGCCGCCCAGCAGCAGGCTGTGCGTGCCCGCCAGGGCACGGGCGACCGCGGTGCCGATGCCCTTGCTGGCGCCGGTGATCAGGGCGCGGGGTCGCGGGTGGGCTGAGCTCATGCCGGACTCGTCATCCCTTCGCCTGCTTGGCGGCTGCCTTCTCCGCCTTCTTGAACGCGCGGACCTCCTGCAGGCTTTCCGGGCCGGTCACGTCCGCCACCGACCGGCGGGCGGACTCCTCGGCGTAGACGCCGGCCACCTGCTCCCAGCCGTCCGGCCGGACACCGCGCTGCTTGGCCAGCAGGGCGAGGAAGATCTTGCACTTCATCTCGCCCCACCCGGGCAGCGCCTTGAGGCGGCGGAACACCTCCGCGGCGTCCGGGTCGTCCCTGGTCCAGATGGCCGCCGTGTCGCCGTCGTACTGCTCGACGATCACCTTCGCCAGCTGTTGGATGCGGCGGGCCATCGAGCGCCCGTACCGGTGGATCGCCGGGGGAGTGGCGCACAGCTGCTCGAACTCCGCCTCGTCGGCTTCCGCGATGGCGCGGATGTCGAAGCCGCCCATCCGGTCGGCGATCTTCTTCGGCCCCGCGAACGCGTGCTCCATCGGGTACTGCTGGTCCAGGGTCATGCCGACGAGCAGGGCGAACGGGTCGCGGTCCAGCAGCCGGTTCGCCTCGTCGTCGGTCGTCAGCCACAGCGCCATGCGCCCATCTTGGCACGCGCCGGCCAGCCCGGCTCCGGCGCGAGGGGCCGGGGCCCAGCACCCTGGCGCCTACTTCGACACCGCCGCATCCCGGCTCCGGCGCGAGGGGCCGGGGCCGGGGATGGCCGTCCGGCACATCGCGGGAGTCTTGCCATGACCCCGGTGCGGAGCAGAGGGATGGGTCGGTCCGCGTCGTCGCGGAGGTCGGCATTCCGGGCCGCTTGCGTACCGCTTCCAGGCTGGTCAGTCCGCGCTGTCCCGGAGCTCAGGCACGGGACTTCAGCTGAGCCACGTCGAAACAAAGGTCAGTCCGCGCTGTCGCCGTGGTCAGGCCGTGCACCGGCGTCCTCGGTGTATGCCTCATGCACCCATGTCGGCGCCAGCGGCGATCTGGCCGTCTTCGTCGGCGAGGCCGGGCCGCGGACGGCAGCGGAGCGGTGGGGTCCCTGCTGTCGCGCACGTCAGGCAAAGCGGCCGGGGCCGGGGAGCGGTGGCCCAGCTGTCGCGGAAGTCGGCGTGATGCCCCCTGGGTCGCGGGCGGCAGGGGCCCGGACTTCCGCATCGGCAACGTCATGCTGTCGACCACCCTCGGCCGCGGGCGGCAGGGGCCCGGGTCACGGGCCCGCGAGGGTACGCTGCGACCGGTCGCCCGTATACCAGTACGCTTGTACCGTTAGCGACGACAACCCGCAGAACCTCCGTTGAGAGGAGCGTCCCCGCTCATGTCGAAGATCAAGGTCCAGGGAACCGTCGTCGAGCTCGACGGCGACGAGATGACCCGCATCATCTGGAAGTTCATCAAGGACAAGTTGATCCACCCGTATCTGGACGTCAACTTGGCCTACTACGACCTGTCGATCCAGGAGCGGGACCGCACCGAAGACCAGGTCACCATCGACGCCGCGCACGCCATCAAGGAGCACGGCGTCGGTGTCAAGTGCGCCACCATCACCCCGGACGAGGCCAGGGTGGAGGAGTTCGGGCTGAAGAAGATGTGGCGCAGCCCGAACGGCACCATCCGGAACATCCTCGGCGGCGTGGTGTTCCGCGAGCCGATCATCATCTCCAACATTCCGCGCCTGGTGCCCGGGTGGAAGAAGCCGATCATCATCGGCAGGCACGCGCACGGTGACCAGTACAAGGCGACCGACTTCAAGGTGCCCGGCCCGGGCACGGTGACCATCACCTACACCCCGGAGGACGGCTCCGAGCCGATGGAGCTGGAGGTCGCCACGTTCCCGGAGGGCGGCGGCGTCGCGCTCGGCATGTACAACTACCGCAAGTCCATCGAGGACTTCGCCCGCGCGTCCTTCAACTACGGCCTGGACCGCGGCTACCCGGTCTACATGTCGACCAAGAACACGATCCTGAAGGCCTACGACGGCATGTTCAAGGACGTGTTCCAAGAGATCTACGAGAAGGAGTTCAAGGACAAGTTCGAGGCCGCGGGCCTGACCTACGAGCACCGGCTGATCGACGACATGGTCGCCGCCGCGCTGAAGTGGGAGGGCGGCTACGTCTGGGCCTGCAAGAACTACGACGGCGACGTGCAGTCCGACACGGTCGCGCAGGGCTTCGGCTCGCTCGGCCTGATGACCTCGGTGCTGCGCACCCCGGACGGCCGCACCGTGGAGGCGGAGGCCGCGCACGGCACGGTCACCCGGCACTACCGGCAGCACCAGGCGGGCAAGCCGACCTCGACCAACCCGATCGCCTCGATCTTCGCTTGGACCAGGGGCCTGGAGCACCGCGGCAAGCTGGACAACACCCCGGAGGTCATCGGCTTCGCCAACACGCTGGAGCAGGTGGTCATCGAGACCGTGGAGAGCGGCAAGATGACCAAGGACCTGGCGCTGCTGGTGGGCAACGACACCCCGTGGCTGACCACGGAGGAGTTCCTGGCCGCGCTGGACGAGAACCTGCAGCGGAAGATGGCCGCTGCCTGATCGGCCTGATCGGCCGCGCCGCCCGGATGGCAGTCACCCCCGATCGGCTGAAATCGCCCGTCGCAGGGCCGCGATCGGACGGCCATCCGGGTGGCGCGTGTCCCGGACGTGACTGACCGGGGTTACGTTGCTATATCTAGGCGCAGCGTTTCGCGGCAGAGCACGGCGAGGAGCACCGGGTGATTTTGGGACTACCGAAGCGGGCACTGATCATCGCCGCAGTGCTCGTCGGCGTCTCGGTGATCTACATCATGGGCGGTGAGCCGCGCGCGGGCGGCTCGGCAGGCGGCGGGAGCACCCATACCAACGGTCCCGGCTGTCAGTTCACGGTCTCCGCGGACGTGCTCAACGTCCGGGCCGAGCCGTCGATCCGGTCGAAGGTGATCCGGCAGCTCACCCAGGACGAGACCGTCGACGCCAGGCCGACGGTGCGCAACGGCTTCCGGAAGCTGGCCGACGACGGCTGGGTGTACGAGGAATACATCACCCCGGTCGAGGACGCCACCTGCCGCTGACCGGCTTGCCGCGCCGCTCGGCCGAGCACCGGGTTTGGTCGTGCCCACACCCGGCGCGACGTGCCCGCGAGGGTGTCCGGCGCGCGCGGTAGCCTGCCGCCGTGCTCAGGCTGTCCACGATCAACGTCAACGGGTTACGCGCCGCTGCGCGCAAGGGATATGTCGAATGGCTCGCCGCCACGGACGCCGACGTGGTCGCTTTGCAAGAAGTGCGCGCCGAGCCGGAGCAGCTTCCCGACCACGTACTGCGGCCGGAGGGCTGGCACGCCCAGTTCGCCCCGTCGGCGATCAAGGGGCGGGCCGGTGTCGCCCTGCTGTCCCGCCGCGAGCCGCAGGCCGTCCGGGTCGGCTTCGGGGATCCGGAGTTCGACACCGCGGGCCGGTACGTGGAGTGCGAGTTCGAGCGGGTCGTCGTCGGCAGCGTCTATCTGCCCAGCGGTGAGGCGGGCACGCCGAAACAGGCGGAGAAGGAACGGTTCATGGGGGCGTTCCTGCTGTACCTGGCGCAGCTGCGGCGGCGGGTGGCCGCCGCGGGCAAGCAGGCCGTGGTGATGGGCGACTTCAACATCGCGCACACCGAGAACGACCTGAAGAACTGGCGCGGCAACCGGAAGAACTCCGGCTTCCTCCCGGAGGAACGGGAGTGGCTGACCAGGCTGTACGAGGGCGCGGGGTACGTGGACGTGCACCGCAAGCTCGTGCCGGACGGGCCGGGGCCGTACACGTGGTGGTCCATGCAGGGCAGGGCGTTCGACAACGACGCGGGGTGGCGTATCGACCTGCAGGTGGCCACCGCGGAGCTGGCCGAGTCCGCGGTCAGCGCGCGGGTCGAGCGTGCCCCGGCGTGGGACAAGCGGTGGTCGGACCACGCGCCGCTGACCATCACCTACGACTGGCCGGGGCTGTAGCGCCACCGGGCCGGTCGAGCGCGGCGACGGCTGTGGCCCGGCCGAGCGGGTGACGGTCGTGGTCGAGCCGGTCCGCTGCTCGTCCCGGCAGGCGCCTGCCGAGCCGGCCGGTCAGTCCTGCTGGTCCGCGCGGGACGAACCCTCGGCCAGGTACTTCTCCACCCGCTCCACCTTGGCCTTGAGCTGGTTGTCGTAGCCGGGGCGGATGTCGGCCTTGAGCACGAGTCCGACGCGCGGCGAGCGGGCGGCGACCACGTCGACGGCGCGTTTGATCACCGCCATCACCTCGTCCCACTCGCCTTCGATGTTGGTGAACATGGCGTTGGTCTCGCAGGGGAGACCGGACTCGCGAACCACGCGCACTGCCTCGGCGACCACCTCGCCGACGCCGCCGGTTTCGTCGTTTGCTGCCGGGCTGATGCTGAATGCAACGATCACGCCCACAGTCTGGCCCAGAGCGGGCCGGTCGTGCAGGGGCTTCGGTGACCGGCCGGCGCTGGCGGGCTGTGGTGCTGTGGTGCTGGGGCGCTGGCGGGCTGGGGTGCTGGGGCGCCCGCGCGCTTCCCTGCTGCCGTGCTCCCGTGCGCACGTCCTCCCGTACGCCCGCACGCACGTGTGCTCGCACGCGCGCGAGTGGCCGCGAGTGGCCTGGCCTCAGACGACCGGCCTGCCGGTGCGCAGGCGCCGACGCGCGCACGCGCGCGAGTGGCCTGGCCCCATCGGTAACATGCGCGGGCCCGCGGCCACGTGCGCACGCGCGAGGCGGTGCACTCCGCCACCGAGCCGGGTCGCGACCCCGCAGCCACGTGCACACGCGCGCGAGCGGCCTGGGCGCCACCGCGGTGACCGGAATGCGAGACTGAAGCCCGAGCCGACCGACACGCTGCGAGGAGCCTGACGTGATCACTGCGATCGTGCTGATCAATGCCGACACCCATCGCATTCCCGAGGTCGCCGAGACGCTGGCCGGGCTGGACGGTGTGAGCGAGGTCTTCTCGGTGACCGGGCAGTTCGACATCCTGGCCATCGTGCGGGTGCGCAGGCACGAGGAGCTGGCCCAGGTCATCCCCGGCCGGATCAACAAGGTCGACGGCGTGCGGTCGACCGAGACGCACATCGCCTTCCAGACCTACTCCAAGCACGACCTGGAGGCCGCGTTCGCGCTCGGCGCCGAGCACTGACCGGCAACCGGGCGGCCAGCTCGGCGTCACACAGCCTGCCGCGCACCGTCGACGCCCGCCCACTCGTTCACGCGGACTACCGTGTCCGCGGCCTCATCGGCCCGCCACGGTGTTCCGATCCGTGGCCCTCGCTTCGGCCGTCGTTCGCGGCGCGCGCAGCACGCGGATCATGTACCAATAGCTGGGCAGCACGATCATCAGCCCGCAGATCAGGATGCCCAGGATCAGGCTCGCGGTGCCCTCACTGGCCACGCGCAGCGGAACCTCGCCCGGCAGCACCCACGGTTGCATGGCCAGGGCCCACCCACCGAGCAGGGCGGCGGGCGCACCGGCGGCCGCCACCCGCGCCAGCTGGTAGTGCCCGCGCCTGACCAGTTCCAGGGCGAGCGCCCCGCACACCACGCTGATCGCCATGGCGGGCAGCGACAGCTGCCGGGCGAACCACGCAGGCAGCAGCGGCAACGCCGCCAGAGCCAGGCCACCGGCGATCACCCCGGTGACCAAGGCCCGTACCCGCAGGCGGTTCACCAGTTCCTCGTCGCCTTCCCGGTCGGCGTCGGCGGTCAGGTAGACCGCGGCCAGGAAACCGCACGCCGCCACCGCCAGCAGCCCGCTCACCAGCGGCAGCGGCGCCAGGAACGGTGCGAGGAAGCCCGCCGACCCGTCGGCGCGCACCCTGCCGGTGGTGATCCCACCGGCCGCAGCGCCGAAGGCGAACGGCGTGACCAGCGAGGACACCGCGAAGATCCGGGCCCACAGCCCGGTGCCACGGACCGGCCTGCCCCCGTACGGCGCGCCGTACTGGCGGAACGCGAACGCGGCACCGCGCAGCACGATGCCCAGCAGCGCGATCGACAACGGGCCGGTCAGTGACCGCGACAGCGCGGCGAACGCCTCGGGGAAGCCGGAGAACAACGCGATGGCCACGAAGATCAGCCACACGTGGTTCGCCTCCCACACCGGCGCCATGGACCGCACCACGAGCTCGCGTTGCCGCCGCTGCCGGGACAGGTCCCACAACCCGGCGCCGAAGTCCGCGCCGCCGAGCACCGCGTAGGCGGTCAGCCCGACGAGGACCAGCAATCCCAGGCCTTCGGTCACCGTCATGCCGCACTCCGTTCCATCTCGACGGGCGCCGGATCGGTCGGCCGCGGCCCCTGGGCGATGCGCCGCAGGATCGCGACCAGCGCGACCGACAGCGCCAGGTAGACCGCGATCGTCACGTACAGGTAGATGGCTAGCCCGGTCTGGCTGGTCAGCGCGTCAGCGGTGCGCATCACCTGGAAGACGATCCACGGCTGCCGCCCGACCTCGGTGACGATCCAGCCCGCGATCAGCGCCACGAACGGCGCAGGCCCGGCGGCCGCGAGCGCGAGCAGGAATCGCCGGTCGTCGGTGGGATGACCGCCGCGCCGCCGGTCGCGGCGATACCGCCACGCCGCGTAGGCCGCGAGCGCGATCAACGCGACACCGATGCCGACCATGACCTGGAAGGCCAGGTGGGTGATGCCCGCGGGGGGCCGATCGGCCGCCGGAATGGCGTCCAGCCCGGTGATCCGCGCGTCCGGGTCGAACCGCAGCATCAGCGACAGCAGCTTGGGAATCTCGAACGGCCCGAACGAGAAGGCCGCACCGTCCTGGGTGACCTCGACACCCTCCATCGCCGCGAACTTGGCCGGCTGCTCGTCGGCCACCACCCTGGTCGCCCAGTCACCGACCAGCGCCTGCGGCACCGCAAGGCTCAGCCCGAGCGTCGCGCCCGCCGCCAGCCCTCGGCGGTGGTAGCCGTCCCGCTTCGCCGGGTCCCGCAGCATGGCGGTGGCGTACACCGCGGCGACCGCCAGCCCGGTGCACATGAATGCCGCCAGCAGCATGTGCGTCAGCTGGGTTCCGGTCGTCGGGGTCAGAAACGGCCCGAGCGGTTCGGTGGAGATCAGCTCGCCGTCCGGGCCGCGGACCAGGCCGACCGGGCCGTTCATCCACGCATTGGCGGTGGTGACGAACAGCGCCGACGCCACTCCGGACAGCCCGATCGGGATCCCGCACAGCAGGTGCTTGCGCGGGCTGAGCCGGTCCCACCCGTACAGGTAGAGCGCCAGGAAGATCGCTTCCAGGAAGAACGCGAACGACTCCAGCGTGAACGACACCCCGAACGCCGAGCCGAAGCGTTCCATGAAGTGCGGCCACAGCAGGCCGAACTCGACCGACAGCACGGTCCCGGACACCGCGCCGACGGCGAACAGCACCGCCACCGCCTTGGACCAGCGGCGGGCGAGTGCGGTCCAGCGGACGTCCCCGGTGCGCAGTCCCCGCCACTCGGCCCAGAGCATCAGCCACGGCATGCCCACGCCGAGCACGGCGAACACGATGTGGAAGCCCAGGGACAACGCCATCTGCTCCCGGGCCGCGGTCAGGTCGTCGAGCATGACACCACCATACTTCTACATCACGTAGAATTTCTACGTGCTGTAGAATACAGGCATGCCACCCTTGCCCGATCTGGAACGTGCCGTGATGGACGTGCTGTGGTCCGCCGATCACCCGCTGACCGCGCGGGACGTGCAGCAGGCGCTGTCCGATCGCGCGCTGGCCACCACCACCGTGCTCACCGTGCTCGGCAGGCTGGAGCGCAAAGGACTGGTGAGCCGCGCCAAAGCGGGCAGGGCGTACCAGTACCGGCCGCGGTCGAGCAGGGAGGAACACATCGCCGAGTTGATGCGGGACGTGCTGGACGCGGCACCGGATCGCGCCGCTGCGCTGGCCAGCTTCCTCGGCACCGTTCCGCCTGACGACCGCAAGACGCTGCGCGACCTGTTGCGATGACGTGGGCCTGGCCGGTGCTGCTGGTGCTCGGGGTGGCACTGGCCGATCCGGTGAGCCGCTGGCTCGCCGCAGCGTGCTGGACGCACCGGGACCCGGTCGGAGCGCTGTTGCTGTGGCAGGCGGTCGGGCTCGCCGGTGGCCTGGCGCTGCTGGGCGCGGGAGTCACGGCCGCGCTGGCGCCGCTGGGCGACGGCCTGTGGGACGCCGCCGGAGCGGTACTGGACGGACGGCTGGCGGAGCTGGACGCCTGGCGGTGGGTCGTACTGGCGATCACCGTCGTAATCGCCGCTCGATTGCTGGGCGTGCTCGCGGTCGTCGGAGTGCGGACCTTGCGTGCGCGCCGGAGGCATCGCGGCCTGCTCGACGTGCTGGCGACGCCGTGGCCTGCGGTCCCCGGCGCGCTGGTGCTGGATCACCCGGTTCCGGTGGCCTACTGCCTGCCGGGGCCGAAGTCCCGGGTCGTGGTCAGCCGGGGCGCTTTGACCACGCTCGAGCGCACGGAGTTGTCCGCGGTGCTCGCGCACGAGCAGGCTCACCTGCGTGAGCGGCACGATCTGGTGGTGCTGCCGTTCGTCGCGTGGGGTGCGACCGTTCGCGGCGTGCCCGGGTTGACTGCCGCGCAGCGCGCAGTGGCGGCATTGATCGAGATGCGGGCGGATGACGTGGCCGCCAGGGAAGTGGGCGACGAGGCGCTCGGAAGAGCCTTGCAGGCTGTGAGCGGCGGAGCCCACGGCGCCACGCACACCGTGTTCACCGCGGCCACCGAGCAGCGGCTGGCCCGGGTGCACGACCGCCCACCGCCGCTACCGCTGGCAGCGCGCGTCGCGGTCAGGCTTGCGGCGCTGCTGCTCCTCGCGGTGCCGACCGCGCTGCTGCTGTAGGCGAGCAGCGGACGGTGATCGTGGAGCCGATTCAGCCTACGCATCCCCCTCGCGCCGTTGCCTCGAGCCGTCCCCGGCGCGCCCACCACGAACGATCAGCCGCGTGCCGCTTTGACCAGGTCGTAGGCGGCCAGCGCTTCCTGACGTTCTTCAGCGTGGTCCACCATCGGCGCGGGATAGTCCCCGGCTTCGCCCCGAGACAGCTTCCACGGCTGGTGAACGGCCTTGCCAGGCACATGGGCCAGCTCGGGTACCCAGGTCCGTACGTAGTCGCCGTCGGGGTCGAAACGTTCCCCCTGCGTGGTCGGGTTGAAGATCCGGAAGTAGGGCGCCGCGTCGGTGCCGCAGCCGGCGACCCACTGCCAGTTGTGCTGGTTGGACGCCAGGTCGCCGTCGACGAGCAGGCGCATGAAGTGCCTGGCTCCCCACCGCCACGGCAGGTGCAGATCCTTGACCAGGAACGATGCGGTGACCATCCGGATCCGGTTGGGCAGCCATCCTTCGGCTTTCAGCTGGCGCATGCCCGCGTCCACGATCGGGAAGCCGGTCCGCCCGTCGCACCAGGCCGCGAAGGCACGCTCGGCAGCTACGCCTGACGCCGTCGGGAGGACGTCGAAGGCCTTGTCGTAATTCCTCCGCGCCGTCTCCGGGCGGTGGAAGAGCACGTCCGCGTAGAACTCGCGCCAAGCGAGCTCGCTGCGGTAGGCGGCCACGCCTGCTCGGCGTCCGTCGGACAGGTCGGCGAGCATCGTGCGCGGGTGGATACACCCGAACTTCAGGTACGGCGACATCTGGGAGCTGCCCACAGGCTGCGGACGGTTGCGCTCCGATCCGTAGTCCGCCAGCTGATCATCGACGAAGGACCGCCACGCCCGCAGCGCTGCTCGCTCACCGGGCTCGGGGAGCCGGGCCGGTGAGTCCGCCGATGGCACGTCGGCACGCTCGACGCCGACGTCGGCCGGATCGATCCACCGCAGGGTGCCGGCACCCGTTTGCGCAGGGTGCGGCCACCCGTGGTCGAGCCAGGCACGACGAAACGGGGTGAACACCTTGAATCGCTCGCCGTTGCCGGTGTGCACGCGGCCAGGAGCCACGGCATACGGAGATCCCGTGGAGACGAGCTCGACACCTCGGGCGTTCAAGGCTTCGCTCACCTGCTGGTCGCGCCGTGTGCCGTACGGGCCGTAGTCCGCGGCGACATGAACGGAACCGGCATTCACAGCGGATGCCACCTGGCGGACGACCTGCGCGGGTTCACCACGCACGATCAGCAGCCGGCCGCGCAGCGATTCGCCGAGTTCGCGCAAGCAGCCGTACAGGAACGCCGTCCGGGCCGTTCCTGACGGCCCCAGCAACACCGGATCGAGCACGAAGACCGCAAGGGCTCGCGATGCGCGTTCCGCTGCCGCGATCAACATCGGCTGGTCGGCCAGCCGTAGATCGCGACGGAACCAGACGACGGCCGTCCGGTGGTCAGCCGGCGGCACGTTTCAGCGCCGAGGCGGCGTCGACGACCCGGCGAGCCGTGAGCGCCGCGCTGGCGAGCGCCTTCTCGTCCGGAGGGATCTCACCGTTCTGGCTGGTGTGCGAGCCACCGTAGGGGTTGCCCTGCACGAACTGGTCGTCCTCGGTATAGCCGGGGGTGACCACGATGCCGCCCCAGTGGTAGATGACGTTGAACAGCGTCAACAGCGTGCTCTCGTGGCCGCCGTGCTCGGTGCCCGTGGTGACGAAACCGCCGAAGACCTTGTCGGTCAGCTTGCCCGACTGCCACAGCCCACCCGTGGTGTCGATGAACTGCTTGAGCTGCGCGGCCACGTTGCCGAAGCGGGTCGGCGTGCCGAACAGGACGCCGTCGGCCCACTCCAGATCGTCCAGCGTCGCTTCCGGGACGTCGGAAACCTGCTCGAGGTGTTCGGCCCAGTCCTCGTTGGCCTCGATCGCTTCCTGCGGCGCAAGTTCCGGCACCCGCCGCAACCGCGTCTGGGCCCCGGCCTTTTCCGCACCGTCGGCAGCGGCCTTGGCCATCTCGTGCGTCGTCCCGGTGGCGCTGTAGTAGATGACCGCCACGCAGACGTCGTTGGTTGCGTTCACACCCGCGGCTACCCGGCCGGGCGGCCGCACGAAACAGCAGGTCGGGTCACAGCCGTGCCAGCACCCACTCCCTGGCGATCCGCAGCGTCTCGGCGACCGGCCGGTGAGTGGTGTCCACCAGCTCCACCGGCGGCTCGAGCGACGCCGCGGATTCGCTCAGCCACCGGGCGAACCGCAGCATCTCGGCGATGCGTTCCTCGTCGTCCCATGCGCGCCACTTGGGGCGAGCCCGCAGCCGCGCGGCGAGGACGTCCGGTTCTGCTGTCAGGGCCAGATAGTGCACCGCGGAGAACAGCGCCCGTTCCGGGCGCGGCTCGAGCTCGGGCGGAACCACGGTGCCGCACAGCACCACCGGGCGGCCCGACTGGTGGATCATCGCCGCCAACCGCAGCCATGCCGACCGGAAGCGCGGGTGCCCGTCCTCGTGGTCGCGCAGGCCGGCGGTCCACAGCACGTCCTGTTCCAGCACCACGACCTTGTCGCCGAGCGCGCGTGCCAGCAGCGGCCCGATGGTCGACTTGCCGCCCGCGCTCGGCCCGGTCAGCGCGAACAACGGGAGACGCAGAAACGGGCGCTGGTGACCGCAATACCCGCAGAGCAGCAGCGTGCCGCGTACGTCGGGCCGCTCGGTGCGCTCGCCGCACCGCGAGCAGATCAGCGGGTCGAGCACGTGTCAGTCGAACAGTTCCTCGAGGAAACTGCGGGCGCGGCGGCGCTTGTGGTGCCGGTAGCCGTACGGGCGCGGCGAATCCGGGTAGTAGCCGCCGTGGTAGGGCCGGGGGCTGTCCGGGTAGTAGGGCGAGTGCTGCTGGTGACGGGGCGGCGGGGGCGGGGCCGTGCCCGGACCGTCCGGTGTGTACGGCGGCGGAGCCGCCGAGTAGTACGCGGCCTCGGCCGCGGCGATCTGCTCGAGCTCCCCTCTGTCCAGGAAGACGCCCTTGCAGCCTTCGCATTGCTCGATGTGCACACCGTTCTTGTCGACGGTCCGCATCAGGTTCTGGCACTTGGGACAGATCACGATCACCAGCGTACTGACTGCCTGATCAGCCGGTCAGCCCCGATTGGTAGGCCACCACGACCAGCTGGGCCCGGTCTCGTGCGCCGAGCTTGGTCATGGCTCTGCCCACGTGGGTGCGGACCGTCGCCGGGCTGATGACCAGCCGGTCGGCGATCTCGTCGTTGCTCAGTCCCTCGCCGACCAGGCCGACGATCTCCTTTTCCCGCTCGGTCAAGGTGTCCAGCAGCGGATGCGGGTTGCGTGGCCGCCGCTGCTGCTCGACGAACGTGCTGATCAAGGTGCGGGTGACGCTCGGAGACAACAGCGCCCCGCCGTCCGCCACGGTGTGGACGGCCCGCAGCAGGTCGGCGGGCGGGGTGTCCTTGAGCAGGAATCCGCTGGCGCCGTGGCGGAGCGCCTCGAAGACGTACTCGTCGATCTCGAAGGTGGTCAGCACGATGATCCGGGTGCCTGCCAGCTCGGGGTCCGCGGTGATGCGGCGAGTGGCTTCCAGGCCGTCGATGCCGGGCATGCGGATGTCCATCAGCACGACGTCCGGCCGCAGCCGGCGCACCGCGGCGACGGCGGCCGTGCCGTCGGCTGCTTCCCCGGCGAACTCCAGCCCGTCCTCGCTCTCGATCAGCGCGCGCAGCCCCAGCCTGACCAGCTCCTGATCGTCGGCGACCAGCACGGACGTCATGCCTTCCCTCCCGTCGGCAGGCTGGCCCGGACCGTGAAGCGGCCGTCCGGGGTGCGTCCGGCGAAGAACTCGCCACCCACCGAGCCGACCCGTTCGGCCATGCCCCGGATGCCGAATCCCGTTCCGTCGCCGGTGTGGTCCCCTGCGTCCGGATTGGACACCTCGATGACCACTGCGTCGGGGTCGTACCGCAAGCGCACAGTGGCGATCTTCTGCTCGCTGTGCCGCAGGACGTTGGTCAGCGACTCCTGCACCAGCCGATAGCCTGCGACGTCGACCGCGTCCGGCAGCTCACGCCGCGTGCCGGTGGTTTCCACTTCGACCCGCAGGCCGGCCTCGGTCATCCGGCGGCGCAGGTCGTCCAGCCGGTCCAGGCCCGGCGTGGGCGCGCGGTCGGTGTCCTTCCGGCGCACCACGGCCAGCGTGCTGCGCACCTCGCTCAGCGCCTCGGTGGCCGTCCTGCTGATCGCCTGCAGTGATCGCTGTGCCTGGTCCGGGTCCCGGTCGAGCAGGTGGAGGGCCACGTCGGCCTGCATCTTGATCGCGGCCAGCCCGTGCCCGACCACGTCGTGTACTTCCTGGGCGATCCGGAGCCGTTCCCCGGCGACCCGCTCGCGCACCGCCTCCGCCTGCTCGCGATCACGCGCTTCCCGCTGCAGCCGCACCGCGACACCGACGGCGAACGGCACGACGGCCCAGGCCGTCGCCGGGACCACCCCGAGCAGGCCGGGGATCGCCCCCGGGTGGGTGAACAGGTGGACGAGCAGGAACGGGACGGTCGCCCCGGTGGCCAGCGCCGCCTGCCGGAACGGACGATGCGCGGCGACGGTGAACACCGCGACGACGAACGGCAGGAAGATCGGCCCGTACGGGTAGCCGAGCGTGAGAAACGCGGAGAGCACGGCGGTGACGACGGCGAGCACCGGCAGCGGCCAGCGCCGCCGAACCACCACGGCGGCGGCGCTGACCAGCACGAAACCGATGGCGACGGCGTCCACCGGGCGGTCGAGCGGACTGAACCGGTCGGTGCCGATCGTCCCGACGGTGCCGATCGTGGCCAGCGCCGCGGCCAGCAGTACATCGGCCGGCCTCACCCGGACGTGCTTCGCCATCGGTTCCGCCTCACGTGATGTCCCGGCGGTGCAGCAGCCACCCACCGAGAGCACAGAATGCCACCAAATAGGCCGTCACGACGACCGTGGCGTGGCCCGCGCCGACGATGGCGTCGACGCCCGGCGCCTGCGGGGACGCCCCGACCGCCGCGGCCAGTGCGCCGGCGTTCGGCCCGGGCAGGTAGGTCTGCAGGTCGGCGATGAACGGCACCAACGGCGCCCCGATGGCCGCCAGCAGGTTCTGCACCGCCAGCATCCACACCAGGCCCAGCCCGATGGGCAGGGCGACCGAGCGCAGCACGATCGCCAGCGCGACGCCCAAGGTGGCCCACATCGTCGCCATCAGCCACGCCGCGCCCGCGCCGGTGGCGATGTCACTCGCGCTCGGCCACACGACGGGCTGGTCTTCCAGGCTCGCGATCAGCAGGCTGCACAGCGCGGTGACGGTGAACAGCACCAGGACTCCGGTGAGCGTGCCCGCGGCGACCGTGGCCAGCTTCGCCGCGTACAGCCGCAGGCGTGAGGGATGCTGGACCAGCACCGCCTTCCAGGTGTCGAAGCCGTACTCGCTCCCGGCCACCAGCACGCCGTAGATCAGCGCCAAAGCGCCGACGAACACCGGCAGGCCGCCGACGGCCGCGCCGACGAACCGCCCGGGCAGCATCGTGTCCATGGCGAGTTCGGCGCCCGGTCCGGCGGTGTCGTCGGACAAGCCGACGTAGGGCACCAGGTAGGCGAACGTCATCGTCAACAGTGCACCGATGCCCAGCAACAGCCAGCCCGCCGGCCGGTGGGCTTGCTTGACCAGTTCGGCTCGGATCGCGGTCGCGATCATGACTCCACCCCCGTCAGTCGCAGGAACATGTCCTCCAACGCCGGCTCTTGCCAGCGCAGCTCGCTGACCAGCACGCCGGCGCCGACCAGCTCGGCATTGATCCGAGCGGCCTCCGTCGCGGGCACGTCGAGATCGAAGACCCCCGCGGTGCCGTCGACGTGCACGTGATCGGCTCCCACCAGCGCGGTCAGTACGGTGTGTGCGGTCTCCGCCGGGGTGGCTCGCACGCGCAGCGTGCCGCCGTCCGACGTCAGTTCCGCGACCGTGGTCTCGGTGAGCAGCTTCCCCCGATTGATCACGCCCACCCGATCGCAGATCTGTTCCACTTCGGCCAGCAGATGGCTGGACAGCAGTACGGTGCGGCCTTCGGTGACCAGCCCGCGGATGGTGCGCCGCATGTCGGCCATTCCGGCCGGGTCGAGCCCGTTGGTCGGCTCGTCCAGGATCAGCAGGTCCGGGTCCTTCAGCAGCACGGCCGCCAGGCCCAGCCGCTGCTTCATGCCCAGCGAGTAGGTCCGGTACTTGTCGCCGGCCCGGTCGGTCAGCTCGACCAGGTCCAGGACCTCGTCGACCCGGCGCCGGCCGACGCCTGCGTGGTCGGCGAGGACCCGCAGGTAGGTGCGGCCGGACAGGTACGGGTAGAAGGCCGGGCCCTCGATGAGCGCGCCGACCCTGGCCAGGCCGCGCGGCGGCTCGCCGAACAGCCGGACGCTGCCCGAGGTGGGGCGGATCAGGCCGAGCAGCATGCGCAACGTGGTGGTCTTGCCTGCGCCGTTCGGTCCGAGGAAGCCGTAGACCTCCCCCTCGCGGACCGTGATGCTCAGCTCGTCGACCGCCAGGGTCGGGCCGTAGCGCTTGCTCAGCGCGATGGTTTCCACAGCCACGGACATGGTTCACACTCCTGCGGGAACTCGGGATCGCCGCGAGCGCGGCTCGACGGCCCGACGACCGAAGCGAGTGCGGCCCCACGGCTTGAACACGGACAACAAGAAGGCGACCAGCAGCAGCGTCGGAGCCACGATCACCGGCCCGAGCAAGTCGGCGGGCACGGCCGCGGCTCTCCGGCCAGCATGCGGTCGCCCAGCGTCGCGGCCTCGCCGATGCCGGGCCGCAGCGCGACGTAGATCAGCGTGGACATGCCCACGTTGACGATCAGCTTGACGGTCACCCAGGTGAAGCGGATCAGGCCGTACTTGCTGCTCAGGCCGAGGACCACGCCCGTGGTCAGGCACAGCAGGCTGGCAGCGAACATCGGCCAGACCGCGAACATGTCGACCGCCTGCAGCGCGACACCCGCCGTGCGCAGGTCGCTGGTGACCATGGCGGTGACGAGCGAGATGCCCAGCGCCAGGTCGATGCCGAACCATGCCGCCGCGCTGACGATGTGCAGCAGCAGGACGGTCTTGCGGGTACGGCCGCTCAGCCGGATGGTCCTGGCGGATGGCATGGTGCCCACATCCTTTCGCAACCCTGATCGCGTCCACACCGATCGTGCTGCTCCGTGGGTCGCCACGCGTCCGCTCAGGAACGGATATCCGCGTACGTCAGATTGCGTAGGCCGCTCTGTCGTCGCGGGGTCACGCGCCCGTGTCAAC
>NZ_PKFA01000068.1:0-20761 GCF_002919275.1 Thermocrispum sp.
TGGGCATGCGCCGACTCGCGCGGCCCGCGGCTGCCGAGCACCCGGTTGCGCGCCACCGCCACCAGGTCGCCGAGCACCGCCGACGCGGTCGGGGCACCGCCTGCGCCCTGACCGAAGAACATCAGCTCGCCCGCGGCGTCGGCCTCCACGTAGACCGCGTTGAACGCGTCGCCGACCCCGGCCAGCTGATGCGTGCGCGGGATCATCGCCGGGTACACCCGGGCGGACACCGACTCCGAGCCGTCCACCGGGTCGACCACCCGCTCGCAGATGGCCAGCAGTTTCACCGTGCGCCCCTGTGCTTTCGCGGCCGCGATGTCGGTGGCGGTGATGTCGGCGATGCCCTCGCGATGCACGTCCGCGGCGGTCACCCGGGTGTGGAAGGCCAGCGAGGCCAGGATGGCCGCCTTCGCCGCCGCGTCGTAGCCGTCCACGTCGGCCGTCGGGTCCGCTTCGGCGTAGCCGAGGCGGACGGCCTCCTCCAGCGTCTCGGCGTAGCTGGCGCCCGTGGCGTCCATCGCGGACAGGATGAAGTTGGTCGTGCCGTTGACGATGCCCATCACCCTGGTGATGCGGTCGCCTGCCAGCGACTCGCGCAGCGGCCGCAGCAGCGGGATCGCCCCGGCCACGGCCGCCTCGAAGTAGAGGTCCGCGCCGGTGGCGTCGGCCGCCTCGGCCAGGTCGGCCGAGCTGTCGGCCAGCAGCGCCTTGTTCGCCGTGACCACCGACTTGCCCTGCCGGAGCGCGGACAACAACCACGTGCGCACCGGCTCGATGCCGCCGATCAACTCCACGACCACGTCGACGTCGGAGTCCACCAGCGCCTGCGCATCGTCGGTGAGCAGGTCCGCAGGTACTTCCGGGTGCTTGTCCGGCCTGCGCACCGCGATGCCCGCCAGCTCGATCGGCGCACCGACCCGGGCAGCCAGCTCGGCGGACTGCTCGTCGAGCAGCCGGGCCACCTCCCCGCCGACCGTGCCGCACCCGAGCAGGGCGACCCTGACCGGCTTGTTCGCACTCATGGCTGAGCCTCCAGGCGAAGCATGTCGTCCACCGTTTCCCGGCGCAGCAGCAGCCGCGCGCCGCCGTTGCGCACCGCCACCACCGCGGGCCTGGGCAGCCGGTTGTAGCTGCTGGCCATCGAGTAGCAGTACGCCCCGGTGGCGGCCACCGCCACCAGGTCACCCGGTGCCAGGTTGTCCGGCAGCCAGCAGTCCCGCACCACGATGTCACCGGACTCGCAGTGCTTGCCGACCACGCGGCACAGCACCGCCTCCGCCTCACCGTCCACGCCGTCGCCGCTGGACCGGGAGACCAGCCGGCAGTCGTAGACCGCGTCGTAGAGCGCGGTGCGGATGTTGTCGCTCATGCCGCCGTCGACGCTGACGTACCGCCGGGTCTGGTTGTCGCCGATGACGACGTCCTTGATGGTGCCGACCTCGTACAGCGTGACGGTGCCCGGCGCGGCGATGGCCCGGCCGGGTTCGCAGGCGATGCGCGGCACCGGCAGGCCCGCGTACTGGCACTCGCGCTCCACGATGGTGCGCAGCTGGGTGACCATCTGGGCGGCGGGCGGCGGGTTGTCCCGGTCGGTGTAGGCGACCCCGAAGCCGCCGCCGAGGTCGATCAGCTCGAGCTGCTCGAGGATCTCGTCGCCGTGCTCCTTGCGCAGCTCGGCCATCAGCCCGACGACCCGCCTGGCAGCGACTTCGAACCCGTCGGTGTCGAAGATCTGCGAGCCGATGTGGCTGTGCAGGCCGCGCAGCCGCAGCGCATCGGCCGCCAGCACCCTGCGCACCGCCTCCGCGGCGTCACCGGCCTGCAGCGAGAAGCCGAACTTCTGGTCCTCGTGCGCGGTGGCGATGAACTCGTGGGTGTGCGCCTCCACGCCGACCGTGGCACGCACCAGCACGTCCTGCACCACGCCCGCTTCGGACGCGATGGCCTGCAGCCGGGCGATCTCGTGGAACGAGTCCAGCACGATCGTGCCGACCCCTGCCTGCACCGCGGCACGCAGCTCGTCGACCGACTTGTTGTTGCCGTGCATGGCGATGCGCTCCGGCGGGAAGCCCGCCCGCAACGCGATGGCCAGCTCGCCGCCGCTGCACACGTCCAGCGACAGCCCGCGTTCGGCGACCCACTTGGCCACCTCGATGCACAGGAACGCCTTGGCCGCGTAGTGCACCAACGCCGGGTCCTCGAACGCCTCGGCGTATTCGGCGCAGCGTGACTTGAAGTCGGCTTCGTCGACCACGAACAGCGGGGTGCCGTACTCCTTGGCGAGATCGCGCACGTCGACACCGGCGATGCGGACCACGCCGTCCGGCGCGCGGTAGGTGTTGCGCGGCCAGACCTTCGGATACAGCCGGTCCAGCTCGTCGGTGGTGGCCGGGCGTACGCCCGCCGTGTCGGCGTGCCGGTACACCTCGGCGTGCCGAGGTCCTGCGGGGTGTGCCATGACTTCCTTACATCCGTTCCGGGGCGCTGACGCCAAGCAAACCGAGGCCGTTGGCCAGCACCTGGCGCGCCGCGGCGCACAGGGCGAGCCGGGCGGCGGTCAGCGGGGTCGCCGGCTCGTCGCCCTGCGGGAGCACCCGGCACGCGTCGTAGAACTTGTGGTACGCGCTGGCCAGTTCTTCCAGGTAGCGGGCGATCCGGTGCGGTTCGCGCAGCTCGGCGGCCCGCCTCACCACGGTAGGGAATTCCCCGATGGTCCTGATGAGGTCACCCTCCCGCGGGTGATCCAGCAAACCCAGATCGACGCCTTCGGCGTGCTCGGCCAGCTCGATGCCCAGCTCGGCGGCGTTGCGCAGCAGCGACGCCAGCCGGGCGTGCGCGTACTGCACGTAATAGACCGGGTTCTCGTTGCTGTGCTTGCGCAGCAGGTCGAGGTCGATGTCGATGGGGGAATCGACCGAGTACCTGGTCAGCTCGTAGCGCGCGGCGTCCACCCCGACCGCGCCGACCAGGTCGTCCATCGTCACCACGGTGCCCGCGCGCTTGCTCATCCGCACCGGCTGGCCCCCGGAGACCAGGTTGACCATCTGGCCGATCATCACCTCGACCACGTCCGGGTCGCTGCCCAGCGCGGACGCCGCCGCCTTCAGCCGCCCGACGTAGCCGTGGTGGTCCGCGCCCAGCATGTAGATGCACAGGTCGAATCCGCGAGACAGCTTGTTCTCCAGGTAGGCGATGTCGGCGGCGATGTAGGCGGGCGCTCCGTCGCTTTTGATCACCACCCGGTCCTTGTCGTCGCCGAACTCGCTGGACCGGATCCACCACGCCCCGTCGGCGTGGTACAGCAGGTTGGACGACTTCAGCCGGTCCACCACCGCGGCCACCGCGCCGGAGCGGTGCAGCGAGTCCTCGTGGAAGAACACGTCGAAGTCGGTGCCGAACTCGTGCAGGCTGCGCTTGATCTCGTCGAACATCAGCTGCACGCCGAGCCTGCGGAACGTCTCGTCCCGCTGCTCGTCCGGCAGGCTCAGCACGTCCGGCTCCTGGCGGAGCACCTCGGCGGCCAGCTCGGCGATGTAGGCGCCCGCGTAGCCGTCCTCCGGCGTCGGCTCGCCCTTGGCGGCGGCCACCAGCGACGCGACGAACCGGTCGATCTGCGCACCGGCGTCGTTGAAGTAGTACTCCCGCGTGACCTTGGCGCCCTGGGCGGCGAGCACCCGGCCGAGCACGTCACCGACGGCGGCCCAGCGCGTGCCGCCGAGGTGCAGCGGGCCGGTCGGGTTGGCGGAGACGAACTCCAGGTTGATCGACACCCCCGCGAACGCGTCGCCGTGCCCGTAGCGCTCGCCCGCGGTCAGCACCCGGCGCACCAGCTCGCCCTGCGCCGCGGCGGCCAGTCGGACGTTGAGGAAGCCGGGCCCGGCCACCTCGGCGGAGGCCACGCCGTCGGCTTCGGCGAGCCGGTCGGCGATCGCCTTGGCCAGGTCGCGGGGCGCCATGCCGACCCGCTTGCCGATCTGCAGCGCGAGGTTGGTCGCGTAGTCGCCGTGCTCGGGATGACGCGGGCGCTCCACGGTGACCCGCTCGGGCAGCACCGCGGTGTCCAGCCCGCGTTCGGTCAGAACCGCGGACGCGGTGGAACGAACCAGGTCGGCAAGTACTGCGGGAGTCACTCGCAGAGTGTATGCGGCCTGCGGGTGGCGACCGGCGCCTGGTCCGGCCACCTCACAGCGGGTGAACACCACCCGGCTACCCTGGCCGGTGAACCGACCTTTGCACGGCAGAACCAGCGAACGGGGACGCACCACCTATGGCCAGCGGCACCACGAAGAAGAACAAGCTCGACAAGGGCGCCTCCGCGCTCAAGGCCGCTCGCGGGAACGTCGTCAACCGCAGGCAGGTGCCGTGGGGAACGATCGTCGGGGTGGTCGTGGTCCTGGCGCTGGCCGCCGCGGTGTTCGGCTACTACCTGGTCAAGTCCGCCCCGAAGCGCGAGCAGGAGAGCCGCGAGGAAGCTGCCGCCGAGCAGTACACGCCGAGCAGGAACAACCAGGACCCGGCCAAGAAGATCCCGGGCGTGGTGATCAAGGAGTACAAGCACCGCGGCCACGTCAACTCGCCGCGGCGGGTGGCCTACGACGAGGAGATTCCGTTCGGCGGGCCGCACGACGTCATATGGGCCACGTGCAACGGCACGATCTACGACGAGCCAGTCCGTACCGAGCACATGGTGCACGCCCTGGAGCACGGCGCGGTGTGGATCGCCTACAACCCGGACAAGATCGACGCCGAGGCCAAGGAAGCGCTCGAGCTGCGGGTGCGCAACAAGCCGTACATGCTCATGTCCCCCTATCCGAAGCTGAGCACGCCGATCTCGGTGCAGGCGTGGGGGCACCAGCTCAAGCTGTCCGACGCGAACGACCAGCGGATCGACAACTTCATCGCGGCGCTGCGGCAGAACCCGTACCTGACGCCGGAGCCGAACGGCTCGTGTGACACCGTGCCGGGCGAGTTCGACCCGGACGACCCGCCCAAGTTCGACCCGAGCAAGCCGGGCAAGGACGCCGCCCCGATGGACTTCGAAGGTCAGCAGGGTCAGATGCCGAGCGTTGCAGGCAACGCCGGCGGCGAGGAGAAGTGACGGTCGAGGTGCGCGACACCGGCGACGAGCGAGACGAGCAGCAAACCGGGCAAGGCACGTCCGAGACCGGCGACACGGGCAGGCACGCGGACGAGCAGGCGGCAGCCGAGCGGCGCGACGCGGGCAAGGACGCAGCGCCGGACACCGGCGACGGGAAGCAGTCCGACCTCGCCGCAGCCGATGCCGCCGAAGACGCGGACGGCGGCGGTGACGCGGCGGGCGAGCAAGACGAGCACGACGAGCCCGACGCGGTCGAAGACGACGAATCGGAGTTTGGGCGGCGGACACCCGCGTGGGCTCGCGCCCTGGTCTACGGCGCCGCGGCGCTGGCGTTGCTGCTTGTCGGCGCGACTGTGGGGCTGGTCATCGGCCGGTCGCAGAGCACCCCGGTGGCCGAGGAGGACAAGCCGAACGCGGTCGACATCGGCTTCTGCCAGGACATGTCGGTGCACCACCGGCAGGCCGTGGAAATGGGTGACATCGCCCGGCTGCGCGGCCACTCGCGCGAGGTCCGGGTGCTCGGCTACGACATCTCCAGCACCCAGAACGGGCAGATCGGGCGCATGCAGGGCTGGCTGACGCTGTGGGACGCCCCGGCGCAGGCCCCCGGCGAGCTGATGACCTGGATGAAGGGCGGTCACGGCGGGCACGGGACCGGTCAGCACGCCCAGTCGGACGACGTGCCGATGCCGGGCATGGCGACCGAGCAGGAGATGCGCAAGCTGCGCCGGCTCAGCGGCCGCGAGTTCGACGTCTTCTTCTTGCAGCTGATGCTGCGCCACCACCAAGGCGGCACGGCGATGGCGGAGTACGCCGTCGAACACGCCCGGATTCCCGCCGTCCGGGCGCTGGCACAGAGCATGCTCGACTCGCAGGGCTCGGAGATGAAGGTCATGCGGGCCATGCTGGAGCAGCTGGGCGCCGAGCCGCTGCCGTTCTGAGCCGGGGCAGCCTCCCCGCGATCCGGCCGGCGCTTCGCAACGCCGTCATCGGTGCTCGTCGACCGATGCGTACCCGGCGAGGCCTGCGGGAGCCAGGGCTCCGGCTGCGGTAGACGCAAGGTATGGGCGGGCCGGGTAGCCGAGCGGGGGCGCCGAGATGGGCATCAGCCGGCTGAACGACCGGGGACCACGAACAGGTGGCGGCGCTTGCTGCTGATCGCCCTGCCGCCTGCGGGGCCTTCCTTGTCGCCGACGAGCAGCAAGCCGCCTACGAGCACGATCGTCCCGCCGCCTGCGGGGTTTGCTTGCCGTCGGGCCGTCACCAACCCCCGGCGACGTCGATGAATGTCCCGGTGGTGAAGCTCGCTTCGTCCGACAGCAGCCACAGAATCGCCGCGGCGACTTCCCCCGCCCTGCCGGGCCTGCCCAGCGGCACCGCGTGGCCGAGCTGCGCCAGCCGCCCTGGCTCGTGGATCTCGGTGTCGATCAGGGCGGGACGGACCGCGTTCACCCGGATGCCGTCGTCGGCGAGTTCCCGCGCCAGACCCACGGTCAGGGCGTCGACACCCGCTTTCGCCGCCGCGTAGTCGACGTACTCGTTCGGGCTGCCCCGCACGGCCGCACGCGACGACACGTTGACGATCGCCCCACCGTTGCCGCCGTGCCGCACTGACATCCGGCGAACCGCCTCGCGAGTGCACAGGATCGTGCCGACGAGGTTGACCGACACCACCCGGGCGATGCGTTCGGTGGTGAAGTCCGCCAGCCTGCCCCGTGGCGCGACGATGCCCGCATTGTTCACCAGCCCGGTCGGCACACCGAGCTGATCGCACACAGTGTCCAGCAGCCGCCGGACGTCGTCCTTGGCCGACACGTCCGCCTGCACGGCGACGGCACGCACGCCGGCTTCCTGGCAACGCCGGACGACTTGCTCGGCGGCGTCCCGCCGCTCGCGGAAACTCACCGCGACCTGCCACCCGCGTTCCGCGGCGAGCACGGCGGTGGCCGCACCGATCCCCCGGCTGCCGCCGGTGATCACCACCGTGCCCGTCACGTCAGGCCCGCATGTCGGCGATCAGCTGGTTGAGCATGCGCCTGGCCCGGCGGCGGGTCGATTCCCGTGACTCCACGTTTCCGCCCGCCATCAGGCCGATGCCACCCAGCAGGGCCAGGATCCGCTCGGCCTCGTGCACCACGTCCACCCCGGCAGGCAGCTCCCCCTGCTCGGCGGCCTGTTGCAGCAGCGTCGTCATCACCTGGCGGATCGCCTCGAAACCCAGGGAGGCGCCCTCCTGCTCCAGGAACCGCTGCGCGGCCGGGTGCCCCCAGAACGAGATGAGCACCGCCCAGCACTCGCGCATCTCGTCGTCCAGCGGCAGCAGCGCCTCGGCCACCGCCTCCACCGCGCTCAGCCCGCGCTTGTCCTGCCTGGCCTCGTTGACCCTGCGGGCGATCCGCTTGGTGTTGGCCCGGATCACCGCGGTCATCACGTCGGCCTTGTCGTCGAAGTAGTGCGTGACCGCTCCGGTGGACACCCCCGCCTCCAAGGCGATGGCGCGCATGGTCGCCCCGGAGACTCCGTTCGACGACACCAGCCGCAATGCTGCGTCGACGATGCGCTGTCGTGCTGCCGGATCCTTGAGCTGCCTGGTCACCCCCGGAATGGTATCGGCAGGTCAGCCTGTGCGGGGGCAGCCGTCGGCGGCCTCGGCCACCCGCGGGGCCTGCTTGGCTGCGCGGCCTGCGCGCCCGGCCGGCCGGTCTTCCCTGCTGCGGTGGCCGACACCGCCGGACGGCACGGCATACGCCGGGCAATCTGGCCGCAAATCGCAAGCTGCCGTGGCGTGGCCCGGCTCATACTCGCTCTCGGCGGGTCGTCGGGAGAAGGAGAAGCCATGGGACAGCCGGTCTCACTAGCAGGCAAGGTGGTCGCGATCACCGGGGGTGCGCGTGGCATCGGGAAGGCCACCGCGACGGCGTTCCTCGACCGTGGAGCCGCCGTCGTCATCGGGGATCTGGACGACGAGCTGGCCGGGAAGACAGCCGTCGAGCTCAGCGCGCGCCCGGGGGCACGGGTCACCGGGCTGCCGCTGGACGTCACCGACCGGGATTCGTTCGCCAGATTCTTCGACGCCGCGGACGCGGCATTCGACGCGCCGGTCGACGTCCTGGTGAACAACGCCGGGATCATGCCGACCGGCCACTACGTGGACGAGGCCGACCGGATGACCGATCGGCAACTGGAAGTCAACGTGCAGGGCGTGCTCACCGGCAGCAAGCTGGCGGTGCGCCGGTTTCTGACCCGGGGGCGCGGGCATCTGGTCAACATCGCGTCACTGGCCGGCCTCACCGGATATCCCGGGCTGGCCACCTACTGTGCCACCAAACACGCCGTCGTCGGGTTCACCGAGGCGCTGTGGGGCGAGCTGCGCGACACCCCGATCGGCGTCTCGGCGGTCATGCCGGCGGTGGTGCGCACGGAGCTGTCCGCGGGCGCGAACATTCCCCGCTCGATGGAACGCCTCACCGTGGTGGACCCGGAGGACGTCGCCGAAGCGGTCGTGGATGCGGTGATCCACGACCGGCCGAAGGTCGTCGTGCCGAAGTCGGCGGGCGTCATGGTGGCGTCGCTGTCGCTGCTGCCTACGCGGGCGAAGTTCGCCGTCGGGCGCTGGCTGAAGCTCGACGTGATGTTCACCGAATCCGACCCACGCGCGCGTGCCCGTTACCACCAGCGCATCGCCGTCGAGGAGCAGCCGTCATGACCGCGACGTTCACGGTTCTGTCGCCCGCGGACGGCACCCCCGTCGCGGAAGTCCCCGAACACGGCCCCGAGGACGTCGCTGCGGCCGCCGAAGCCCTGCGCCAGGCGCAGCCGGAGTGGGAGGCCATGGGGTTCGCCGAGCGGGCGCGCTGGCTGCGGAAGTATCGCGACTGGCTGCTGGACAACGAGACGTCGCTGGCGAAGACACTGCAGTCGGAGACGGGCAAGCCGTGGTTCGAGGCCACCGTCGAGGTGCCGTACGTGGTCGAGGTGATCAACTACTACACCAAGCACGGCGCGCGCTTCCTCGCCGACGAGACACCGCGGCCGCACAACGCGATCACCATGACCAAGCGGACGCAGGTGCTACTGCGCCCGTATCCGCTGGTCGGGATCATCACGCCGTGGAACTTCCCGCTGGCACTGGCGTTGATGGACGGTGTGCCGGCATTGGCCGCAGGGGCCGCGGTCATGGTGAAGCCGAGTGAGTTCACCCCGCTGGTGACCGAGGCGGCGGTGGCGGGATGGGCCGAGATCGGCGCCCCGCCCGTGCTCGCGTGCCTGACCGGCCGCGGGCCGACCGGTGCGGTCGTGGTGGACGCGGTCGACTTCGTGCAGTTCACCGGCTCGACCAGGACCGGGCGGGTGATCGCCGCACGGGCGGCGGAACGGCTGGTGCCGGTCAGCCTGGAGCTCGGCGGCAAGGACGCCATGGTGGTCCTCGACGACGCGGACGTCGAGCGCGCTGCGAACGCCGCCGTGTGGGGCGGCATGTGCAATTCCGGGCAGATGTGCACGTCGGTCGAACGCGTCTACGTGCTCGAGCCGGTCTACGACGAGTTCGTCTCACGGGTCGTCGCCACCGTGCGCAAGCTGCGCCAGGGCCGGGACGACCAGAACTACCGCTACGACGTCGGCTCGCTGGCCAACAACAACCAGCTGTCGATCGTCGAGCGCCACGTGCAGGACGCAGTGGCCAAAGGCGCAACGGTGCTGGCCGGTGGCAAGCGCGGAGCGAGCGGCACGTTCTACGAGCCGACCGTGCTGGTGGACGTCCACCACGGCATGGCTTGCATGCGCGAGGAGACGTTCGGTCCCGTTCTGCCGATCATGAAGGTCGCCGACGTCGACGAGGCCGTGCGGCTGGCCAACGATTCCGGCTACGGGTTGTCGGCCAGCGTGTGGGGCAAGGACACGGCTCGCGCCGAGCAGGTCGCCCGGCGGCTGGAAGCGGGTTCGGTCAACGTCAACGACATGTTCGCCAACCTGTTCGCGCTCCCGGTTCCGCAGGCGGGCTGGAAGCAGTCCGGGCTGGGATACCGCAACTGGGGCGCGGCCGGCCTGCGCAAGTACTGCCGCCCGCAGGCGATCGTGACCGCCAGGGTGACGCCGGCCGCCGAGCCGATCTGGTACCCGTACTCGCCGGTCAAGAGCCGCCTGGTGCGGAAAGTGATGCGTTTCACGATGGCGCGCGGACTCCTCCGACGGCTCGGGCTGCGCTGAACCGCTCGGCCGGGACCGGGGAGAGCACCCCGGATCGACACCAGAAGACGATCTTGGTTGACGAAAGATCTCCTGTCGTCAGTGAAGATGACAGGAGATCTTTTCGCTACGCTCCGTTCGTACTCCCGCCGCAACCAAGATCAACTCATCTCGACGGACGCAAGCACGGACAGTTACAACGACCTTGCGTAGAGAATTGTTGCCCGACCCTCTTCCCTCTCTCACCCAGACGGGTAGTATCGCCGCGGACAAGCTACGGAACGGTAACAGCCACTGGGCCGGCCCCCGACGGCCCGGAGAGAGGTTTCGACCGTGTCGGACACCCCGCCCGATGTGCCCCGCCGCGAGTACATCACGGTTGCCGAGCTTCTCGAGCGTGAGCGCACCGCGACCGAGGACTACCCGTGGGCCGCGCAGGACCGCCGCCCGCAGGCACTCACCCCGGTCACCGATCTGTTGCGCCGTGAGGGAGTTCGCATCGACGGCCTGGACGACGCCGACGTCGTCGCGTCTCGTCCGCCGGCTTCCCCCGGGCCCGCGGACACCGAGGAGGAGCGGCGCCCGGACGGCAAACGCGGCAGCAAGCTCGCCGCGATGGCCGGTGCCGCTGCGTTGTCCGGGCTGACCATCGCCGGCCTGATCGCGTTGAGCCCGAGCGGTTCGGCCCCGACCTCGAACTCGGCCGCCCCCGGCAGCGACGCGCAGCCCGGCAGCACGGCCGCCGACGGCGGCAGCTCGGCTCCCAGCTCCACCCAGCTGAAGCGAGCCAGCAGCGAGAAGTCACCGTTGGCCTCCGACGGCCGGCGCCAGGGCGCCGACCAGGTCCAACGTGGTGGCGCCACCCCAGGCAGCGCCCAGCCCGGCCCCGGCGGCGTGTACCAGCCCGGCGGTGGCGGCCCGGCCGGGTCCGGCTCCGGCGGCTCGACGTACGACCCCGGGACACCGCAGCCGAAGCAGCAGCAGCCCGCCGACCGCAGCAGCGGCGGCGCCGGGACGTCCCAGCCGGCGCCGGAAGCTCCCGCGCCGACCACCCCGCCGCAGGAGACCCAGCCGCAGCCCGAACAGCCCGCGCCGAGCAAGCCCAAGCAGAGCAACCCGCTGGGCTCGGTCGTCGGGGGTGTGGTCGGTGGGGTCACCGACACCGTGGGCAAGACGGTCAAGGGCGTCACCGGTCTGCTCGGCGGTGTGCTCGGCACCACGTCGGCGACCAGCACTCCGGACGAGCCGGACCCGACGACCGGATCGAAGTCCGGGACGCTCGACCTGAACTGACAAGCACCAGCAGCATGCGCGGAGAGTTCTCCGCGCATGCCCCAAGGACCACCGTCCCGCACCACCCCCAACGGCCCGCCGCCTCTCCCCCACCCCAGCGGCGGGCCGTTGACCTGTCCTGACCGCGATCGGCGCGGCCGCCGTTGATATGTCCTGGCGGCGATCGCCACCGCGGCGATGCGAGCCGTTGACCTGTCCTGGCAGCGATCGCGGCCGCCGATGCGAGCCGGGGATTCGCGTCCTGGCGGTGAACCCGGTCCTGGGCACGAACCGTGTCAGGGATGAACACCCTCGAAACAACCGCCTCGGACGGCCCGCCGCCCCGACCCCCTACCCCTCCGGCGGCGGGCCGTCGCCTGTGCTCCGCCGGTACCGGCATCCCCTGCCGAACTCGCTTCCGCACTCCGACGGCGCCGGACCGTGGAAAGAAAGCTGCGACCGGGCGTGAACCCTTCCGATGGCGGTATCCGTGCATGGGACGTCCACACGCAACAACCACGCAACCACCACCCCATCGGCCCGCCGCTTTCGCTCTCCCAGCGGCGGGCCTTCACTTTGGTCCGTCGTTCCCTGCAGCGACCTCCGATTTCGCGCTTGAACCTTTCGCCTGCCCACATCCGTGTTGCTGGCGCACACCCTCCGAGCAATCGCGATCGACGGCCCGCCGCCTGCGGTGGCGGGCTTTCGCATGTCTCCGCCCTGCGACGGCATGCGCGCCGGCCGCCCGTGTGGCGACGTGCCGGATGCGACCGCAACGTGCGCCACGGCTCCGGCGAGACGCTGACCACGGTCGCCACCGTCGTTGCGCGCCGATCCACTCGACCGGCAATAGGCTGTGAGACATGACACACCTGCCACCGGGCACCCGGCGAACACACGGCATGGCGGGCTGCCCGTGACGGCCGGCCCGGACCCGGGGGCCGCCGCGGAGTCCGACGCCGGGCGGCAGGAAGCGGAGCACCGCCGAGCCCGCGCGGCGGACGAGCGCAAACGCGCCGACGCGGCGTGGGACCGTCCGCTGGATCTGGTCGACGTGGTGATGCTGCTGCTGGCGATCTTCTCCGTCGGCCTGCTGATCTTCGTGCGATTCTTCGACCGGGAGAACGCCGGCGCGACGTGGGTGGTCGCCGTCGACACCACGATCTGCGGGATCTTCGCGGTGGAGTTCGCCTGGCGGTGGCGCAAGACCGGCTGGCAACGGCGCTATCCGCTGACCCACTGGTACGAGGTGATCGGCATGATCCCGGTCACCGAACCCGCGTTGCGCGGATTCCGGCTGCTCAGGGTGGTCGTCGTGCTGGTGCGGGTGGCGCGGGCGGGCTACCGGGTGTTCGGCGAGCGGATCACCAACCGGTTGATCGAGCGGCTCACCGATCCGCTGGTGGAAGCGGTCAAACGCCCGATCGTCCTGCTGGTGCTGGACGAAGTGGTGCAGGTGGTGGAGACCGGCAAGATCCCGCTCGGCGTGGCCGCCGCGCTGCGGGAGAACTCCGCCGAGCTCGAGCAGCTGGTGGTGGAGAAGCTGAACGCCGACCCGATGGCCGGACGCCTGGCGCTGGTGCCGTTCTCCGAGCGGATCACCCGGGCCATGATCGAAACCACACTGCGGGTCACGCTGGAGGTACTGGCGGACCCGCGGGTCGACGAGTTCGTCACCGACGTGGTCAGGCGCAACCAGGAGCGCATCCGCGCCACCGTGCTGGCGCACCTTGAGGGCGAGCGCGCATGACGGTCGCGAGCATGCCGAGGCGGAGGCGAGCGCACCTGACCGCGGCAGCCCAGGAGAGCCGCCGCCAGGCGACCACACAGCCCACGGAAGCCACCGCCTGACAAACCGCTCAAACCTCGGGCGACGGCACCGGACGCACGTCCTCGCGAAGCCGCCGCACGCACGATCCTCGCGCGAAGCCGCCGCACGCACGCACGATCCTCGCTCGAAGTCGCCGGGCGGCCGGAACGACGGTCAGCGCTCGGTGATCGGCGGCGGGTTGGTGACGCGGATTCCGGTGCGACCGAAGTGCCGCTGCACCGCCTCCCGCCAGGCGCCGCTGTCGATCATCTCCTGGAGCGCGGCGTTGACCGCACGCCTGCCGTCCTCGTCGTGCGGGGGCAGGCCGATGCCGTAGCGCGCGACGGTGAACTGCCCGCCGACCAGCTTCAGCAGCTCCGGGTGCTTGGCGACGTAGCCGGCCAGGATCGCCTCGTCGGTGGTGACCGCGTCGACCAGGTCGGCGAGCAACGCCGTCACGCAGTCCGGCTCACGCGGGTACTCGACCAGCTTCACCCGCTCGGCATACCGCTTCTTGACCTCTTCCGCCGCCGTGCTCCCGGTGACCGAGCACAGGCGCTTGCCGTCCAGCGAGTTCGGCCCGGTGATGTCCGTGGTGTCCTTGCGCACCAGGATCGACTGGCCGGTGACGAAGTAGGGCCCGGCGAACAGCACCTTCCGCTTGCCGCGCGCGGGGATGGTGAAGGCGCTGATCACCATGTCGACCGCGCCGGACAGCAGCACTTCCTCGCGCTCGGCCGCCACCACGTCGCGCCAGGTGATGTTTTCCGGTTCGACGCCGAGCTCAGCGGCGACGAACTCGCCGACGTCGATGTCGAAACCGACGAACCGGCCGTCCAGCGTGCGCTCGGACAGCCCCGGCTGGCTGAACCGGGTGCCGATGATCAGCTTTCCGGTCTCGTCGGCCTTGGTGACCAGGGAGTTCTCAGCCGCCGACGGAGCGCAGCCGGTCAGGCAGGCACTCGCCAGCAAGACGGTCACCGCCGCCAACGCCGCTGGACGCCACACCGTACCTCCCACACAAGCCACACACGCGGGCCCATAGCCTAGATGAGCCCGGGGGCGTTCACGTGCCGTCGCGGCACCAACTTCCCACCAGCGAGTGCCGGATCCGGTCGCGCCCGACGCGGGGCAGGTGGCGATCTCATCGACAGGAGCGCAGACGAGATGGGCGGAGCCGAACGAGCAGAACGCCGCAGGCGCCGGGAACTGGCCCAGCAGCGGGCCGCCATGGCCAGGCAGGCAGGCAAGACCGGCTCGGGATCGGCAGACGCACCCCGCCCTCCCGTCGACCGGGCGCGGCTGCGCAAGGTCGCCTTCACCGTCGGCGGGGCCGCGATCGTGGTGGCGCTGATCGTCGTCGCCGTGCTGTGGTTCGACGCGCGGAAGAACGCCACCGAAGGACGTGCCATCCCGGTGGTGCGATCAGCGGAACTTCCCGAGACCAGGGACGGCGCCGTGGTGGTGCTCGGCGACGACAAGGCCCCGGTCACCATCGACATCTACGCCGACTTCCTCTGCCCGGCGTGCGGTCAGTTCCACGAACGCGACGGCAAGGACATCGCGAACCGGATCCGCGAGGGCCAGCTGCGGGTGCGGCAGCACATGGTGCCGATGCTCGTCGAAGCGTCCGACCCGCCCGGTTACTCCATGGACGCGGCCAACGCGGCGCTGTGCGCGGCCGACGAGAGGAAGTTCACCGCGTTCCACGACAGCCTGTTCGCCAGCCAGCCGGAAGAGGGGACGCGCGGCTGGGACAAGGCCCAGCTCACCGAGCTGGGCAGGAAGCTGGGCCTGGGCGAGACGTTCGCCGAGTGCGTGGCCAAGCGGACCTATCACCGCGAGCTGGACCAGGCGTTCCGGACCGCGCTGGAGCAGATCGACGACTTCGCCACGCCCGCGGTGATCGGGCCGGACGGCCGCATCGACGTGAGCAAGCCGGGCTGGCTGGATCGGCTGGGCTGACGCACGCCGGGCAGCCGCCGGCCGGCGGTCCGACGGCAAGAGCATTTTCGGGCCCCCGGCGACAGCGGGGAAATCGGCGTGCTGTACGGTATGGACACCAGCAAGGGGCTGTGGCGCAGCTGGTAGCGCACCACACTGGCAGTGTGGGGGTCACGGGTTCGAGTCCCGTCAGCTCCACCCCAAGGGTCTTACTGGGGCACGGCATCCGGGTGACGCCGCGTCGTAGGACTTCAAGCTTCTTGGTCAGCAAGAGGGCCGCGTCCGTCCGGGATGCGGCCCTCTTGCCTTTCCGGAGCCGGATGCCTGCTGCCTGGCTCCGGCACGGTCGCACGAGCGCGCTCGGACGGCCGTTCCGGACCGCGTGCGGATCCGCGAAGGGCTCCCGGTGGACGAACACCGCAAGTGAAGGTCCACACACTCCGGCGTACAGGACGACACGTCGGGCTACCCTCGGCCGATGCGGCGGTGGGGCTCGCCGCTCCGGTCTCCCCGGAACGCTCGCGGCGTGCATCGCCGCCAACAGTCCTTCCTTGACCAGTGACTTCGTCGGGCTCAAGCAGGAGGTGCGCGTGACCAGCGAGGTCGACCTGTCCGAGCCGGCCGATCCGGACGCCGATCTCCGGCTCCCCGCCCGGCGACGTGCACTGGCCAGCTCCCACGGCGCGGTCCTGGCCGTCATCGCCCTCGGTGGCGGGCTCGGCGCGCTCGCCCGCTACGGCCTGGCCGAACTCCTGCCCGCCCGGCCAGGGCATGTCCCGTGGGCCACCTTCGTCACCAACGTGGCCGGTTGCTTCCTCATCGGGATTCTCATGGTGCTGATCACCGAGGTGTGGTCGGCCCACCGCCTGGTCCGCCCCTTTCTCGGCGTCGGCATCCTCGGCGGCTTCACCACTTTCTCCACCTACGCCGTCGAGACCGGCGAACTGCTGCGATCCGGCACGATCGGCCTGGCCTTCGGCTACCTGGCAGGCACTGTGATCTGTGCCATGCTCGCCGTCGTCACCGGCGTCTGGCTCGCCCGCGCCGTCACCGGAGCCACCCGCGCCTCGGACAAGGCGGCGTGAAATGCAGCTGACCGGACCCGCCCTGCGCCTTGCGATCTTCATTGGCGAGAACGACACCTGGGACGACGAACCCCTCCACCACGAGATCGTCAGACGCGCCCGCGAAGCAGGCCTGGGCGACGCCACCGTCCTGCAAGGTCGTGACGGCTACGGCACCCACTCACCTCTCCGCACCGACCGTATCCTCGACGTCACCGAGGCCCTGCCGTGATCATCATGGACACTGAGGAGCGCATCCGCGCGTTCCTGCCCGAACTCGACGAACTCGCCGGCAACGGCACCGTCCTGATCGACGAGGCCGGGGTCTGCCGCTACCGAGGAATGCCGACCGCATGACCGTTGTACTCGTCTTCGTCGGCGCCATGATCGGCGCGCCCCTGCGCTACCTCACGGACCGCGTGGTGCAGGCCCGCCACGACACTGCCTTTCCCTGGGGCACCTTCGTCGTCAACGTCGTCGGCTGCCTCGTGCTCGGCGGCCTCGCCGGAGCCGGTCCCGCCCTGCCCGCCCCGGTACTCACGCTGCTCGGCACCGGCCTCTGCGGCGCACTGACCACCTACAGCACGTTCGGCTACGAAACCCTTCGGCTCCTCGAGCAGAAGAGCTACTTCTCCGCCGTCGCCAACATCGTCGTCAGCGTCGTCGGCGGTCTCGGTGCCGCCCTGCTCGGCTACACCACTGTCCACGCACTGGTCTGCTGACCGCTGTCCGGCGGCTTCTTCTCCCCGTCACCGCACGTGGGTGAGCACGGCCCTGAGCACCGCCACGCCCGCGGCACAGGCACCCTCTTGCGGCGCGTCCGGCTCCGGAATGGCCGTGACCTTGACGAGCCGGTCGGTGCTGTTCAGCCCGAAGAACAGGAAGCAGATGCGGTGGAACTCCGACTGCACCGCCATCCGGTGTTCGCCGCGAACCTGCCCGACGGACACCTGCGTCACGCGGCCGTTCCGGGTGAACGTCCGCGCGTCGGACAACGGCGTGCCGAATTGCAGACTCACGTTCTGATCACCGGCCAGCCAGTGGCAGGAACGCCGTCCCTCATGCGTCTCCAGCTTGCCGTCGGCGGCGATGCCGAGTGCGGCACGATCGCGCTCGTCCAGCGCCCGGCACGGATGCTGCCGCAGCTCGGCTTCCGGATATGTCTTCAGTAGCGGCTCCGACGGTGTCGTGGCCGGCGTTCGGCTGGCGGACGCCGCCGAACCGGTCGCCGTCGGCTCCCCACTGCAGCCCGCCAGGACGACGGCCAGCACGGCGAACAGGATTCGTCGCATTGCGTCACGGTAAGTCCGTACTGAGCGACACGGTGGCCGATGGCGCCAAGGTGCAACGCAAGAAGGGCCGAGTCCTGCCACGCGCCGCCGGTGCCGACGACCGGCCACCGGGAGAGCAGACCACCCTCCGGAGATCGTGACCAATGGCGGCCGGGCCCGCAGGAGCCCTTCGAGGACACGATCAGCGCGTTGCCGTCCGTCAGTGCGGGCCCTGGCGGCGCCCAAGGACGTGGCCACCGTTCGTCGCCGAAGCCGACATCCGGCGCGGGCCAACACGTACACGGCCCTGCCCCACCGCCCGGTCACCACGAGGGCAGTTCCAGCCAACTCACCAGCGAACGCGACAGTATCGACATCCGGGCGCAGGACGACTCTGCAGCCCGCAGTCGCCGTCGACGTACGAGCCGCAGGGGCCGTCCTCGCCTGGAATCTTTCGGTTTGGCCATTGCGGGGCCCGCTGCTGCCTGCAAATCCACCGGACGGCTGTCCGCTCAAACTGTCCGCGCGAAAAATGACAGCTGGGGCACGAATGATTGCCCGAACGACTCTCCGGCTTGACAAAACCTGATTCGCGGAATAGACGAGGATTCCTCGCGGGAAGTTCCGCTTTTCGTGAGGGTGCCATCGATCAGGCGTTCGTGCGCCGCTCCGCCTGCGGAAACGGCATCTGCCTCGGCCGAGTCCGCACCCAGGCGGTAGCCGCGGCCGAAGCGTGCAGCGCGTGGCCGCGCCAGAAGCATGACCTTCCCCAAATTTCGCCTTCGACCGTGAACCGTTCACTCGTTCGCGCCCGTGTAGTCGACTGCCACGTCCGTTTACCCATTGCCAGTACGGCTATTGCCGCGCTGAGGGAGTTCACCATGCGAATGAAACGATCCTTGCTTGCTCTGGGCGGGATTGGCGCGTTGACCACGGCCGGCCTCGTCATGATGCCGTCGCCGGCTGCGCAAGCGCACGGTCATGTCGAATCCCCGCCGAGCAGGCAGGCCCAATGCCGTAACGGCACGGTCGAGTGCGGCCCGATCGTCTACGAGCCGCAGAGCGTCGAGGGACCGAAAGGCCAGCGCAACTGCAGCGCCGGGGATGCCCGCTGGGCGGAACTGGACGACGACAGCAAGGGCTGGGTGGCCACACCGGTCGGCGACCAGGTCACGTTCACGTGGCGGTTCACCGCCCCGCACAGCACGGCCAACTTCGAGTACTACATCGGTGGCGATCTGCTGGCGACCATCGAGATGCGTGGCGAGCGGCCGGCGGAAACGGTGTCGCACGTCATCGACCTGTCCCGCTACAGCGGCAGGCAGAAGGTCCTTGCGGTGTGGAACATCGGCGACACCTCGAACGCGTTCTACTCGTGCGTCGACCTGGACATCGGCGGCGACGGCGGCATCGGCGGGGACGCCGGATCCTACATCCCGTACCCGTCGCATCTCAGCGGCGCTGCCCACGGGCAGATGGACGAGCCGAGCGCGAACGACACCGGCGACGGCACGCCCACACTCCACGGCGAACACGGCGAGCACGCCGGGCACGACAGCCACGGAACGCCCGGTACCGACGGCAGCCCCGATCACCCCGAGGGCCACGACAACTCTGGTGGCGGTCCCAGCACCGGTGCACCGAGTGACGACACCTCTGGCGGGCCTTCCGACGGCTCGGCCGGCGGCACTCCTGCCGGCTTCCACGAACCGTGGCGGCCGATCTGGCCGGAGCCGACGAGCAGGTCGGTGAGCGCATGGCAGCCGGGTGTGTCGTACGCGGCCGGTGACCGGGTGACCCACCATGGCGTCACCTACCGGTGCTGGCAGGCACACACCTCGCAGGCCGACTGGGAGCCGCAGAACACCCCGGCCCTGTGGATCCGGGAGAGCTGACCACTCACCGGTCCGTCCGCTCCGGCAGCAGCCGGGCTCCTTCGACGAAACCGCCCGCGCGCGGCTCGCGCGGGCGGTTTCGTCATGAACGGGCGCTCACCGCCGTACGAAGCGCAGCCGCCACACCTCGGGACCGCGCTCCAGGTATTCCACCGCGAACGCGCCGGGGCTGCGTCGTTCCAGCTGAGCGAGCAACGGCACGGGATCGTGCGGGGCGAGCAGCACCAACGCCCCACCGGGTTCGACGGTGTCCAACGCCCCGAAGATCGTGGCGTGCCTGATCGCGTGCGGGATGGAGCGCGCATCGAGTTCGGGCTCGGCCCCGTCGTCCTGGTGACCGCACGAACACGCGTGCTTGCCGGGCTCCGCCGGAGAGTCCGCAAGCGCTTCGTGCATCTCGTCGAACAGCTTCGCCACCGAGTGCGCGCCGGAAGCCACCAGTGCCGGCAGCAGGGCCTCGTTCTCCTTGTCGACGTGCACCCGCACGACCTCGCGGAGCCCACCGGCCGCGGCCGCGATGGCGCCGGGCGAGTCGGCCTTCGACAACGTCCCGATCAGCTCGTCGATCACTCGATGCTCGGCGACCATCGCCGGGATCAGCACCTTCAACTCGGCCACCGCGCCACCTGCCCGGTACAGCGAGCGTTCCTCCGCCTCCGCGTGCGGCATCAGCTCGCTGCGCGCCCACGTCACCAGGCGATCGCGAGCGGCACGGGCCTCCTGCGCGGAAGAAGCCTGCGTCGCTGCGGTGACCAGCACCGTCAGCTTCCCCGTCAGCTCGGCGTGATGCGCCACGATCCTGTCGGCCGCGGCGGCGTCTTCCTGGTTCGTCGCGATGGCGACATCCGGCATCGTCGCTCTCCTTCGGTCGTCGTGCAGGTCACCTCGGCTGGACCCGTCGAGGCCGAATTTACTACAGTTTTCTCGTGAAAATTCATCGCCGGGTCGGCCCCCGTACCGCCGCGGAGCAGCCGCTGCCCGCGGGACAGGCGAAGCTGCTCAGCGCGTTGGACTCGCTGCCGGGACCGGCGACCCTGGCCGAGCTGGCCGAGGCGAGCGGGCTGCACCCGAACACCGTGCGCTTCCACTTGGAGCCGCTGCTGGAGTGCGGCGCCGTGGTCCGCACCACCGAACCCGGCCGCGGGCGTGGCCGGCCCGCCCACCGCTACGTGGCTTCGGGGGCGCGCCCCGGGCCTGCGGCCGAGATCACCGGCCTGGCC
>NZ_PKFA01000005.1:0-20653 GCF_002919275.1 Thermocrispum sp.
GAGATGCGTCGCTCCCCCGACCCCGGCGTGGCCGAGTTCCTCGACCTGCCGTACGTCAAACCCAACACGTTGGGCAACACTCGCATGCTGCTGGAGCTGTAGCGGCGCGAGCTGCTGGAGCTGTCGTGGCGAGGTGGCGGAGCTGCCGGTGCCCGCGGAGGCAAAGCGACCGGCACCGGCACCCACCCGGCGCTAGGTCGGCCCGGTCGCCGACGATCGTGCACACTGCCCGTATCCACCGGCGACGGCGCGACACTGCCCTTGCTCCGACGCTGCGCAGGGGCCAGGCCAACAATTCCTCCGGCTATTCCTCCGGCGGGGCGTCGCCGCGGATCAACGCCAGGGCCTGCTGCAGATCCTCCGGCTTCACCAGCACCTCGCGCGCCTTCGACCCCTCCGACGGGCCGACGATGTTGCGGGACTCCAGCAGGTCCATCAGCCTGCCCGCCTTGGCGAAGCCGACCCGCAGTTTGCGCTGCAGCATCGACGTCGACCCGAACTGCGAGGTGATGACCAGCTCGGCCGCCTGCAGCAGCAGGTCGAGGTCGTCGCCGATGTCGGCGTCCACCTCGCGCTTCTCCGCCGCCTTGGCCTGGGTGACCCCCTCGGTGTAGTTCGGCTCGGCCTGCTCCTTGGTGAAGTTGACGACCGCGGCGATCTCGTCGTCGTCGACGTAGGCGCCCTGCAGCCGGATCGGTTTGCTGGCGCCCATGGGCAGGTACAGCGCGTCGCCCATGCCGATCAGCTTCTCGGCGCCGGGCTGGTCGAGGATGACCCGCGAGTCGGTCAGCGACGACGTGGCGAACGCCAGCCGGGACGGCACGTTCGTCTTGATCAGCCCGGTGACCACGTCGACCGACGGCCGCTGGGTGGCCAGCACCAGGTGGATGCCCGCGGCCCGCGCCTTCTGGGTGATCCGCACGATCGCGTCCTCGACGTCGCGCGGCGCCGTCATCATCAGGTCCGCCAACTCGTCGACAATGGCCAGGATGTACGGGTACGGCCGGTACTCGCGCTCGCTGCCCGGCGGCGCGGTGATCTCGCCCGCCTTCACCTTCCGGTTGAAGTCGTCGATGTGCCGGACCCGGGACGCCTGCATGTCCTGGTAGCGCTGCTCCATCTCCTCCACCAGCCAGGCCAGCGCGGCCGCGGCCTTCTTCGGCTGGGTGATGATCGGCGTGATCAGGTGCGGGATGCCCTCGTACGGGGTCAGCTCGACCATCTTCGGGTCGATCAGGATCATTCGCACCTCGTCCGGTGTGGCCCTGGTCAGCAGCGAGACCAGCAGCGAGTTGACGAAGCTGGACTTGCCCGAGCCGGTGGAGCCGGCCACCAGCAGGTGCGGCATCTTGGTCAGGTTGGCCGTCACCATGTGGCCTTCGATGTCCTTGCCCAGCCCCATCACCATCGGGTGCGGGTCCTTGGCGGCGATCGGCGACCGGAGCACGTCGCCCAGCCGTACCAGCTCGCGGTCGGCGTTGGGCACCTCGATGCCCACCGCGGACTTGCCCGGGATCGGCGCGAGCAACCGCACGTTCTCGGTGGCCGCCGCGTACGCAATGTTCTTGGTCAGCGCGGTGATCTTCTCCACCTTCACGCCAGGACCGAGCTCCACCTCGTAGCGGGTCACCGTCGGTCCCCTGGTGAACCCGGTGACCTGGGCGTCCACCGCGAACTGCTCCAGCACCCCGGAGATCGCCTCGATCATCGCGTCGTTGGCCCTGCTGCGTGCCTTCGGCGGGTCCCCGACCCGCAGCAGCGTGGGCGGCGGCAGCTGGTAGTCGCCCTCGACCGTGCGGATGACCGACAGCAGCGGTTCCTGCTTGGCGGGCTTGCGCTCGCGCGGTTGCCGGCGCGCGGCCCGCGCCGGTGCCTGCTGGACATCGGGCTGCTCGTCGTCGGCGCCGGCCTCCGCCTGGGCGGCTTGCCGCCGGCGCGCAGGCCTGCGCAGCCGCACGTCGCCCTGCGCGACCGCCTCCCCGTCGCGCTCGCCGGCGGCCTGCTCGGCCCGCTGCCGTTCGGCGAACTGCCGCTCTTCCTCGGTCATTCCCCAGGTGCGCAACCGCTCGGGGATCTGCCGCACCGACGTGCCGGTGAACACCAGCAGGCCCCAGATGCCCGCGATCATCAGCAGCGGCACGGCCACCCACGACGTGACGCCCCTGGCCAGCAGGTCGCCGGAGAACCAGCCCAGCCACCCGCCCGCGTACTGCACGTCCTCCATCTGCTGCGGGCGGCCGGTGAAGATGTGCAGCAGCCCGAGCAGCGCCAGCGCCATCATGAGCGTGCCGATGACCATCCGGGGGCGGGTCTCCGGCCGCGGCTCGCTGCGCATCAGCGCGATCCCGGTGACGATCAGCGCCAGCGGGACGAGCACCGCGCCTGCGCCGACGACGGTGCGGAAGCCGTACTCCACCCACGTGCCGACCGGCCCGGCGGCCCGCGCCCACACGCCGACCGCGGCGACCAGGGCGATCGCGATCAGACCGAGCGCCAGCCCGTCACGGCGGTACTCGGGATCCAGGTCGCGGCTCCGCCCGACCGCGCGCGCGGCCGCGCCCACGGTGCGCGCGATGACCATCCAGGTGCCCCTGACGAGCGCGCCGAACGCACCGGACGACTGCTTGCGGGCCGGTGCCCGGCGGCCGGACGACGAGCGCGCGGCGGGTCTGCGGCCGGCACTCCGTGTGCGTGCCGCCGTGTTCCGCCCGGTCCTGCGGCCTTTGGTCGGCGTGGCCATACCCCCACCGTAGCCCGAACGGCACTTCAGCCCCAGGCGCCACTCGCGTACCAGGCCGCAGTTTTCTCAGACCGCGCGTCGACCTCGCGGATGCCCCGTGTCATGCTTTGCGCCCATGGTGGGTACTCGCAGAGTCGGCATCGGACGCGGACGCAGGTCGTGGGCGTACCAGGACACTCCGCACCTGTGGCAGAGCCTGCTCACCGCGTCCATCCCCGCGGTGGGGCTGATGGGAAGGCTCCAGGTCACCGGGAACGTCCCGGCCCAGCTGCGCGGCCGGTCGCTGTTGCTGGCCGCCAACCACATCGGCGTCTTCGACGCGATCGTGCTCATGGCCGCATGCCGGCGGATCGGGATCGCGCCGAGGTTCATGCTGGCAGGCGGCCTGCTGGACGCCCCGGTGCTCGGCCCGGTGCTACGCGCGACCGGCCATCTGCGCGTCGACCGCAAGGACAGCATGAGCGCCATCGAGCAGTTCGCAATCGCCGCCAAGCAGCTGCGCGAGTCCGACGTGCCGCTGCTCGTCTACCCCGAGGGCCGGATCAGCCACGACCCGGGCCTGTGGCCGGAACGCGGCAAGACCGGGGCGGCCAGGCTGGCGCTCTCCGCCGGTGTTCCGGTGGTGCCGATCAGCCAGTGGGGCGCGCACGAGGCGGTCTACTGGGGCACCGAGACCGTCAGCGGCGTGGCGGACGTCGTGCCGCTGCTGCGCTCCGGCATCACCTCGCCGTTCCGCCGCCCGACGTTCAAGGTGCACTTCGGCGAGCCGATCGACCTCGGCGACCTGGACCCGGCCAAACCGGGTTCCGGACGCAAGGCGCACGAGCGCATCATGCGCGCCATCACGCAGAACCTGATCCCGTTGCGGGCGGACGAGCCGGTGCGGCCGCGGTTCCACGATCCCACGCGTCCGACCGACAGCGTCAGCCCCTGGAAGCCGGACTTCGCGCGCTGAGCGGTCGCCGGCCGGCAGCCGCGACCCGACGGCCCGCGCGACGGCGGCTCGGCCGGTGACCTCGACCAGCCGAGCCGCCGCGCGTCATCGTCAGGAGTGTGCCGTCACGTCCGCCGCGACCGCCTGAGCACCACCAGCCCGAGCACGACGGCCAGCACCGCCAGGACCGGGGCGAGCCGCTTGAGCATCGGCCCGCCCGCGACCTGCAGCAGGTTGATGGCCTCCGGCTCGGCCTGCGACGGCTGGGACCGCCCGGACGATCCGGCGCTCGGCTCGTCCGCCGACGGCGCTTGCGCCTGACCGCTGGCGGCCGTGCCGCTTTCCGGCGTCCGCTGCCCGGCCGCCTGCGTCGCGGAGGCCGTGTCACCGTCCTGGCCGCCGGCGTGCCCGGAGTTCCCGGACAGCTCCTGGCCCAGGTTCTTGGCGAACTCGCCGAGCAGCCGTCCGCCGACCTCGGCGATCAGCCCCCGCCCGAACTGGGCAGGACGGCCGGTGACCTTGAGCTCGCTGACCACCTCGCCGTGCGTGGCACCGCCTGCGTCGGTCAGCGTCACGGTGGCCGACCCGGACGCCGTCCCGGCACCCCGCACGTCCTTGCCGGAGGCCTTGATCACCAGCCGCTTGGCCTGCTCGTCCTTGTCGACGTAGGCGCCCTTGCCCTTGTACTTGAGGTTGACCGGGCCCAGCTTGACCTGGACGGTCGCGGCGAACTCGTCGCCGTTCACCTCGTCCAGGGTGGCGCCGGGCATGCACGGCGCCACCCGGTGCGGGTCGAGCAGGGCCTGCCACACCTCGTCCAGCGGGGCGTCGACGGTGAACTCGTGGTTCAGCTGCATGCCGCGGTCACCGCACGTTCGGTCAGGACCTTCGCCAGGTGCTCCCGGTACTCGGCGTCCGCGTTGCCGTCCGCGGTCGGCAGGGTGCCGTCCACGGCCCGGGCGGCCGCGGCCTTGATCACCTCCGGGCTGGCCTGCTGGCCGACCAGCGCCTCCTCCACGCCCCGGGCCCGGACCGGGACCGACGACATGTTGGTCAGCCCGACCCGTGCCTCGGCGATGGTGCCGTTGTCCACCCGCACCGCGGCGGCCACACCGCAGATCGACCACGCCTGGGCGACGCGGTTGAACTTCTCGTAGTGCGCCCGCCAGCCGGTGTACTTCGGCACCCGGACCTCGAGCAGCAGCTCTCCGGGCCGCAGCGCGGTGGTGAAGTAGTCGACGAAGAACTCGCTCGCCGGTACCTCGTGCCTGCCGTCCATGCCCGCCACCACGAACGTGCAGTCCAGCGCCAGCGCCGGGGCGAGCAGGTCACCGGCCGGGTCGGCGTGCGCCAGCGCGCCGCCGAAGGTGCCGAGGTGACGCACCTGCGGGTCGGCCACCGTCTCGGTGGCCAGCGCCAGCAGCAGCGCGTGCTCGCGGACCAGCTGGTTGTGCTGCACTTCGTGGTGCGGCGTGGTGGCGCCGATGACGATGTGGTCGCCGGCGTCCCGGACACCACGGAGTTCCGTGATCCGGCCGATGTCGACGATCTTCGACGGTGCGGCCAGCCGCATGCGCAGTACCGGCAGCAGGCTCTGCCCGCCCGCCAGCACCTTGGCTTCGTCGCCCGCGTCGTGCAGCTCGCGGACCGCGTCGTCCACCGTGGCCGGAACCACGTAGTCGAATGCCGCGGGGATCACTGGGCACCTCCAGACGCATCGATCGAACCGAGGCCGCCGCCTGCTTCGCCGCCGGGGCCGCCTTCGGCACGGGTTCCGCTGTGCACGGCCCGCCACACCCGCATCGGGGTGCAGGGCATCTCGATGTCGTCGACGCCCAGGTGGCGCACCGCGTCGACGATGGCGTTCACCACCGCGGGCGTGGCGGCGATGGTGCCCGCTTCCCCGACGCCCTTGGCACCCAGCGGGTTGGTGGTCGCCGGTGTCTCGGTACGGTCGGTGACGAACGACGGCAGGTCCGCCGCCGACGGCAGCAGGTAGTCGGCGAACGTGCCGGTGGTCAACGTGCCGGACTCGTCGTGCACCGCGTCCTCGAACAGCGCCTGCGCGATGCCCTGCGCCACGCCGCCGTGCACCTGGCCCTCCACGATCAGCGGGTTGACCACGGTGCCGACGTCGTCGACGCAGACGTAGGACCGGATCTTCACCTGCCCCGTCTCGGTGTCGACCTCCACCGCACACAGATGCGTGCCGTGCGGGTAGGAGAAGTTCTCCGGGTCGAACGTCGCCTCGGAGTCCAGGCTCGCCTCCATGCCCTCCGGCAGGTCGTGCGCCACGTGCGCGTGCAGCGCGACCGACTGGATGTCGGTGGCCTTGTCGGTGCCGCGCACCGTGAGCTTGCCGCCGGAGAACTCGATGTCGTCCTCGCTGCACTCCAGCATGTGCGCGGCCAGCTTCTTGGCCTTCTCGATCACCCGGTCCGCGGCCATGACCAGCGCGGTGCCGCCGACCGCCAGCGAACGGGAGCCGTAGGAGTCCATGCCCTTGTGCGACGCCGCGGTGTCCCCGTGCAGGACCTCCACGTCCTCGAACGGCACCCCGAGCCGGTCGGCCACGATCTGGCTCCACGCCGTCTCGTGCCCCTGGCCGTGCGGCGACGTCCCGGTGATCACCTCGACCTTGCCGGTGGGCAGCATCCGGATCGACGCGTGCTCCCACCCGCCTGCGGCGTACCGCAGCGCACCGAGCACTCGCGACGGCGCCAGGCCGCACATCTCCGTGTAGGTGGACACCCCGATGCCCAGCTGGACGGTGTCGCCACGCTCGCGCCGCTCCCGCTGCTCCTGGCGCAGCGCGTCGTAGCCGAACAGCTCCAGCGCCTTGGCGGTGGCCGCCTCGTAGTTGCCCGAGTCGTAGGTCAGGCCCGCCACCGTGGTGAACGGGAACTCCTCGTGCTTGATCCAGTTCTGCCTGCGCAGGTCGATCGGATCGCGGCCGAGTTCGGCGGCCAGCTCGTCCATCATCCGCTCGATGGCGAACGTGGCCTCGGGACGCCCGGCACCCCGGTAGGCGTCGGTCGGGGTCTTGTTGGTGAACACGTTGGTGCACTCGAACCGGTAGGCGTCCATCTTGTAGATGGCGTTGAACATGAACGCCCCGAGGATCGGCACACCGGGCGTGACCAGCCGCAGGTAGGCGCCCATGTCCGCGAGCAGCTCGACCTTCAGGCCCTTGAGCGTGCCGTCGGACGCCGCCGCCAGGGTGATCTTCTGGATCTGGTCGCGGCCGTGGTGGGCCGACTGCATCGACTCCGAGCGCGTCTCGGTCCACTTCACCGGACGTCCCAGCCTGCGCGCCATGAGGAACGTGATGATCTCCTCCGGCGTCACCTGCAGCTTGCCGCCGAATCCGCCGCCGACGTCCGGCGCGATGACCCGCACCTTGGTCTCCGGCACCCCGGTGACCGCGGAAATCATCCACTTCAGGATGTGCGGGATCTGGGTGGCCGACCACACCGTGATCTGCTCACCGGTCGGGTCGACCAGCACCGACCGCGGCTCCATGAACGACGGGATCAGCCGCTGCTGCCGGAACGTGCGCTCCAGCACCACGTCCGCCTGGGCGATCGCGTCGTCGATCGCGCCGCCGCTGCCCGCTTCCGCCGAGTCGAACACCCAGGTGGCGCACTTGTTGGTGCCCAGCTCCGGGTGCACCAGGTCGGCACCCTCGGCGAGCGCCTCGTTCATGTCCAGCACGACGGGCAGCTCGTCGTACTCCACGTCGATGGCCTCCAGCGCGTCGACCGCTTCCGCCGCCGACCGCGCGACCACCGCGGCCACCGCCTCGCCGGCGAAGTTCACCTCGTCGACCGCCAGTGAGGGCGCGTTGGGGATCTTGATGTCCTCGGTGATCGGCCAGGCGCACGGCAGGCTGCCCTGTTCCTCGGCCACGTCGGCACCGGTCACCACGGCGATCACGCCGGGCTTCTGCTTGGCCGCGCTGGTGTCGATCTTGCTGATCCTGGCGTGGGCCACCGGGCTGCGCAAGAACGCCAGGTGCAGCATGCCCGGCAGGGACAGGTTGTCCGTCCACCTGGTCCGCCCGGTGATCAGCCGCGCGTCTTCCTTGCGCAGGCGGGCGCGACCCACCTCCGGTTCGGCAACAGCGGTCATGACTGCGCCACCTCCGAAGGCATGCTCGCGCCGACCGGTTCACGCGACGTCTCGGCTTCCGGCGCCGCGGACGGCTGCATCTTGTCGGCCGCCGCCCGGACCGCCCGGACGATGTTCTGGTAACCGGTGCACCGGCACAGGTTGCCCTCCAGCCCGGCGCGGATCTCCTCCTCGTCCGGGTCCGGGTTCTCCTTCAGCAGGTCGACCGCCTGCATGATCATTCCGGGCGTGCAGAAGCCGCACTGCAACGCGTGGCTGTCGTGGAACGCCTGCTGCACCGGATGCAGCTGCCCGTCCGCGGACAGGCCTTCGATCGTGGTGATCTCGCGGCCGTCGGCCTGGACCGCCAGCACGGAGCAGGACTTCACGCTCTGCCCGTCCATGTGCACCGTGCAGGCGCCGCAGTTGCTGGTGTCGCAGCCGACGACGGTGCCGACCTTGCCCAGCTTCTCGCGCAGGTACTGCACGAGCAGCATGCGTGGTTCGACATCGTCGGTGTAGGAGGTTCCGTCGACTGTGGTGGTGATGCGCATGGGGCCTCCAGCTCGGTCGTGGATGCACCCGGCGGGACTCGATCGTCGGGAGCCGACGACGGTTCACCCGTGCCCGGTGATTGCCGTCACACAACTGAGGATGGCCGCCCAGCGGGTTCACCGCAAGGTCACATTTCGGTTACCGCAGCGCGTCGCCGTGGATGGGCCCGGACACCTCGGTGAGCCGCCGGCCGTCGCCTCCCCAGCGCAAAGCGATGATCTCCGCGGCGATCGAGACCGCGGTCTCCTCCGGGGTGCGGGCACCGAGATTCAGCCCGATCGGTGATGCCAGATTGCTCAGCTCGTCGTCGGTCATCCCGGCCTCGCGCAGCCGCTGCAGGCGGTCCTCGTGGGTGCGCCGCGACCCCATCGCACCGACGTAGCCGAGCTTGGCGCGCAGTGCCACCTGCAGCACCGGCACGTCGAACTTGGGATCGTGGGTCAGCACGGTGACCGCGGTGCGCTCGTCCACCCGCCCGGCGTCCACCTCGGCCTGCAGGTACCGGTGCGGCCACTCGACGATCACTTCGTCCGCGTCCGGGAAGCGCGCCTTGGTGGCGAACACCGGGCGCGCGTCGCACACCGTCACCCGATAGCCGAGCAGCGCGCCCACCTGCACCATCGCCCGCGCGAAGTCGATCGCACCGAACACCAACAGCCGCGGCGGCGGCTCGAACGCGTTGACGAACACCGACAGGCCTTCGCCCCGCCGCTGCCCGTCCGGGCCGTAGTGCAGCGTGTCGCTGCGCCCGGCGGCGAGCAGGCCGCGTGCGTCGTCGGTGACCGCGTCGTTGACCCGGTCGCTGCCCAGGTCGCCGACCGCGCGATCGGGCCAGATCACCCGCCGGGCACCCACCCGCTGCGGATCCGGGTGCTCGATGACGGTGGCGATGGCGACCGGATGCTGTGCCCGCACCGACTCGACGACCTCGCCCAGCTCCGGGAAGTCCTCCCTGGAGTACCGGTCGACGTAGACGTCGATGATGCCGCCGCAGGTCAGGCCGACCGCGAACGCGTCGTCGTCGGAAACCCCGTACCGCTGCAGCACCGGCGTGCCGTCGGTGATCACCTGCTGGGCCAGGTCGTAGACGGCTCCTTCCACGCAGCCGCCCGAGACGCTGCCCGCCACGGTGCCGTCCTCGGCGACCAGCATCGCCGCGCCCGGCGGGCGAGGTGCGGACGAGAACGTCGCCACGACCGTGCCGACCCCGACCTTCTCACCTCGCTGCCAGCGCTGGAAGAGATCATCCAAAACGTCGCGCATCGCGCATCACCTGCATCAGTCGTTCCAACGTGGCCAGGCTGTGCCCGGCCAGAAGCTTGTCCACGTGCGGCAATGCGGCCGCGATGCCGGATTGCACCGGTACGTAGCCGTCTTTCCCCGCATGGGGATTCACCCAGAATACGGCGAATGCGAGCCTTTTCAGCCTGGCGACTTGTTCGCCCAGCAGGCCGGGATCGCCGCGCTCCCAGCCGTCGGAGAAGACCACCACGATCGCCGACCGCGCCGTGCCGCGCTGCCCCCAGCGGTCGAGGAACGCCTGCAGCGTCTCGCCCAGCCGGGTCCCGCCCGCGAAGTCCGGGACGGCCTTCGCCGCGGCAGCCAGGGCGTGCTCGGGGTCGCGCAGCCGCAGCTGGCGGGTGATGCGGGTGAGCCGGGTGCCGATGGTGAACACCTCCACCCCGCCGGGAATCCGGCAGCACAGCGCATGGGCGAACCTGATGAGCGCGTCGGCGTACGGCTCCATCGATCCGGAGACGTCCACGAGCAGGACCACCCGGCGCGGTTTGACACTGCGCGACCGGTGCAACAGCACCGTCGGCTCACCGCCAGCCGCCAGCATGGCCCGCACGGTCCGCCGCGTGTCCAGTCCCCCGCGGCGCGCCGGTCGTTGCCGGATGGCGCGGCGCAACGGCGGCCGAGGCCGCAGCAGCGCGATCAGCTCACGCAGGTGAGCCCGTTCCTCGGCGGTCAGCTCGCCGAGGTCGCGATGTCGCAACCGCTCGGCCTCACTGGCCCCGACCCGGTGCAGGTCGCCCGGCGAGCCTTCGTCGCCGCCGTCCCCGGCCGGTTGCGGGGTCAGGCTCGCGATGGTCGGTTGCCTGGGCCGGACCCCGCCGGGCCGCTCCGGCTGCTGGTGCAGAAACCACTGGCGGAAGACACCGTCGTACAGCGCGATGTCGTCCGGGTCGCCGCACAGCGTGAGCCTGCCTGCCCAGTACAGCGCGTCCGGCTGGGCGAGATCGACCGACCGCACCGCTTCCAGGTAGGCGGTGACCCGGTCCATGCTCACCGGCAGCCCGGCGGCCGACAGTGCCCTGGTGAAGGCGACCAATCCGGACAGGACGTCCGGCCGGCCGGACCGGGTGCTCGGCGTGCCGACGGTCGTCATGATCACTCCGCCAGCAGCTCGGCCAGACCGGCCGCGCGGGCCCGCTCGATGTCCTCCCGGAACTTCAGCACCGCGCCCAGCGTGCGGTCGGCGGTCTCGGCGTCCAGCGTTTCCCCGTCCAGGCACAGCAACGCCCGCGCCCAGTCCAGCGACTCGGCCACCCCGGGCGGCTTGAGCAGCTCCAGGTCGCGCAGCCGCCGTACCGCCGTGGCCACCTGCTCGGCCAGCCGTTCCGAGATGCCCGGCAGCCTGCTGCGCAGGATGGCGACCTCGCGCTCCACGCTCGGGTGCCCGAGCCAGTGGTACAGGCAGCGGCGTTTCAGCGCGTCGTGCAGCTCGCGGGTGCGGTTGGAGGTCAGCACCACGATCGGGGGCTGCTCGGCACGGACTTCGCCGAGCTCGGGGATGCTCACCGCGCTCTCGTCGAGCAGCTGCAGCAGGAAAGCCTCGAACTCGTCGTCGGCCCGGTCGATCTCGTCCACCAGCAGCACGCAGCGCTCCTGCAGGGCACGCAGCAACGGGCGGGCGAGCAGGAACCTCGGCGTGTACAGCGAACGCTCGGCTTCCTCCGCGTCGAGCGCACCGTCGGAAGCGGCCTCCAGGGCGCGCAGATGCAACAACTGGCGCGGAAAATCCCATTCGTACAGCGCCTGTGCCGCGTCGATGCCTTCGTGGCACTGCAGTCGCACCAGCGGCAGGCCAAGCGCTTGCGCCAGCGCCACCGCCAGCGACGTCTTCCCGGCGCCCGGCTCGCCCTCGCACAGCAGCGGGCGGCGCATGCGAATGGCCAGGAAAGCAGCCGTCGCCACGCCGTCGTCGGCCAGGTAGCCGGTGGTCGCCAGGCGCTCGGCCACCGCCTGGGGGCTGGTCAGGTCGGCAACATCGGCTGGGTGAGCGGCGTCGGTCACACCTCGAGGCTACCGCCTGGCCGCCGCGGGACAGTCGATCGAACGGGTCACGCTTCCATCGGCCGGGTGGGCACCGCGCACCCGGTCTTGACCGGGTCCAGCACGAACAGCGTGGTCAGCTTGCGGACGTTCTCGTCGGCTTCGAACAGCCGCTCGGCCAGCTCACGCACCTCCGGCAGGCCGTGCGCCGCCAGGATCACCACGTAGTCCCACACCCCGGAGACGTCGTACACCTGCTGCACCTGGGGCGTGCGCTTGAGCAGATCGCAGAACGCGCGGCGGTGTTCGGGGGTCTGGCGCTCGACCGTCACCAGGCACACGGCGAGCACCAGGTCGGGCACCTGGCTGGTGTCCAGCACGGCGACCTTCCGTTCCAGCAGCCCGCCCGCCTTGTAGCCCTCCACCCGGCGCAGCACGGCACTGGGCGACAGCCCGACCAGCTCGCCGAGATCGCGCAACGTCCGGTCGGCATCGGCCTGCAGTTCGGCCAGCAGCCGGTGATCGATGTCGTCCAGCGCCAACGGCTTCCCGGGCATGCAATAATTTTGCGCTCGCAGCACACATCTTTCAATCGGGGACGCACGGCGTTGCCCTAAGCTCGAACGCGATACCGACAAATCGCGCGCAAGGAGGTCAAACCGGGCATGGCAGCTCCGTCCGCCGAGCAGCATGTCGTCCGGCCCGCAGGCGCCGGTGCCCGGCCGTTCACCCCGCACCCGGGACGCGGCTTGCTGTTCGTGTTGCTGTCCGCGGTGTCGTTCAGCAGTTCCGGTGTGCTCGCCAAGCCCGTGATGCTCGCCGGCATGACCCCGCAGCAGGTGGCGGCGGCACGCATCGGCCTGGCGGCGGCCATCCTCCTCGCCGGAGTCGCCCTGGTCCGGCCGTCGCTGCTCAAGGTCCGGCGGGGTGACTGGCCGCTGCTCGTCGGATTCGGCCTGCTGGGGGTGGCGGGCGCGCAACTGATGTACTTCGTCGCAGCCTCCCGCATCCCGGTGGGGGTGGCGATCTTGCTGGAGTTCACCTCGCCGGTGCTGGTGGCGCTGTGGGTGCGGTTCGTCCGCCGCGTGCACATGCCACGCGCGCTCTACGGCGGCGTCGCGCTGGCCATGCTCGGGCTCGCGCTCGTCGCCCAGGTCTGGCAGGGCCTCCGGCTCGACCTGCTCGGCATGGGAGCGGGCCTGCTCGCGGCGGTGTGCGCCTCGGCGTACTTCCTGCTCGGCGAGCGGGGCATGACCGCGCAGCACCCGCTCGGCATGGTGACGTGGGGGCTGACCTTCGGCGCGCTCACCGTCTGCGCTGCCGCGCCGCCGTGGACCTGGCCCGCCGAGAAGCTGACCATGACGGTGCCGTTCGGCCCGTGGACGCCACCGGCGTGGCTGCTGCTCGTCGCGGTGGCCGTGGTCTCCACCGTGCTGGCCTATCTGACCGGGCTGTTCGCCCTGCGTCACCTGCCCGCCGCGGTGGCCAGCGCGCTCGGGCTGGTCGAACCGCTGGCGGCCACCGCGCTCGCCTGGGTGCTGATCGACGAAGCGCTCACCCTCGTGCAGCTGGTGGGTGCGGTCGCGGTGCTGGCAGGGGCCACCATCGTGCAGCTCAACTCCCCCGGCAAGACGCAGCCGGGCACACCGGCCGAACCGCTGCCGGATCCCGATCATTGCCGGGAACCGGACGGCCTGCCCGGCCGGTAGCCGGCTCGGACCGCGGGCCCGCCACAGCAGGCCGCCGGCAGGCTGCCGCCGGGCCGGCGGAAGCTCAGACCGACAGCACGGTCGGCACGATCATCGGCCGCCGCCGGTAGGTCTGCGCCACCCACCGGCCCACCACTCGTCGCACGGCCTGGGCCACGCGATGCGTGTCGGTGATGCCCTCCGCCTCCGTCCGGGACAACTCCATCTCCACCAGCGGCACCACGGCGTCGAGCGCCTTCGGGTCGTCGGAGAAGCCGCGGCCGGAGATGGTCGGCGGGGAGACGGCCCGGCCGGTGTTGTGGTCGATGGCCACGGTGATCGCGATGAATCCGCCTTCGCCGAGGATCAGCCGGTCCGACAGCGTCGACTCGCCCACGTCACCGACCGACAGGCCGTCGACGTAGACGTGACCGACCTCGACCCGGCCGGTGCGCTGGGCCTTGCCGTCCACCAGGTCCACCACGACACCGTTCTCGGCGATGACCACGTTCTCCGGCGCCACCCCGGTCTTGACCGCGAGCTCGCCGTTGGCCACCAGGTGCTTCCACTCGCCGTGCACCGGCATGACGTTGGACGGGCGCAGTGCGTTGTACAAAAACAGCAGCTCACCGGCCGAGGCGTGCCCGGAGACGTGCACCTTCGCGTTGCCCTGGTGCACGACGTTGGCGCCCAGCCGGGTCAGCGCGTTGATCACGCTGAAGATGGCCGTCTCGTTGCCCGGGATCAGGCTGCTGGCCAGCACGACCGTGTCGCCGGGCCGCAGCGTGATGCTCCGGTGGTCACCGCGGGCCATCCTGGACAGCGCCGACAGCGGCTCGCCCTGCGATCCGGTGGACACGAACACCACCTCGGTGGGCGGCAGGTCGATCGCCTCGTCGACGTCGATCAGCAGCCCGTCCGGCACGGACAAAAAGCCCAGCTCGGCGGCGATGCCCATGTTGCGCACCATGGACCGGCCGACGAACGCCACCCGGCGGCCGTGCTTGGCGGCGGCGTCGATCACCTGCTGCACGCGATGCACGTGCGAGGCGAAGCAGGCCACGATGACCCGCTGCTGCACCTCGGCGAGCACCCGTTCGATCACCGGCCCGATCTCCCGCTCCGGCGTGACGAAGCCGGGCACCTCGGCGTTGGTGGAGTCGATGCACAGCAGGTCGACGCCTTCCTCGCCGAGCCGGGAGAACCCGGCCAGGTCGGTCAGCCTGCCGTCCAGCGGCAGCTGGTCCAGCTTCACGTCGCCGGTGTGCAGCACCAAGCCCGCCGGGGTGCGGATGGCGACCGCCAACGCGTCCGGGATCGAGTGGTTGACCGCGAAGAACTCGCACTCGAACGGTCCGATGGTGCGCCTGCCGCCCTCGGCGACCTGGATCAGCGTCGGCCGCTGCTTGTGCTCGCGGCACTTGGCCTCGACCAGGGCCAGGGTGAACCGCGAGCCGTACACCGGCAGGTCCGGCCGCTGGCGCAGCAGGAACGGGACCGCGCCGATGTGGTCCTCGTGCCCGTGGGTCAGCACCAGCCCGTCGACGTCGCCGAGCCGGTCCTCGATCGCGCGGAAGTCGGGCAGGATCAGGTCGACGCCCGGCTGCTCGTCCTCCGGGAACAGCACCCCGCAGTCGACGATCAGCAGCCTGCCGTCGAACTCGAACACCGTCATGTTCCGGCCGACCTCGCCGATGCCCCCGAGGGCGACGACGCGCAACGCGCCGTCCGGCAAGGGCGGCGGAGGATTGTCGGGCCCAGGCCCGGTTACCAGCGCTTGGGTCACTCCGGAAGCGTACCGAGAGACGTGTGCGTGGTCGGTGCGACATACGCGGCCGCCGAGTCGGCCTGGGCCGCGCGGGAGGCGTGGAAGTCCGCCGGGCCTTCCTCCAGCGGCACTCCTGCCTGGGCGAGATCGGACGCGATCGCCTGCACCTGCTCGTCGGTGGCCGGCACCAGCGGCAGCCGCGGGTCGCCGACGTTCATGCCGCGCAGCCGCAGCGCGGTCTTGGCGAACACCACGCCGCCGACCCGGGCGAACGCCCGCAGCACCGGCAGCATGCCGCGGTGGTTGGTGCGCGCCGTCGACGTGTCGCCTGCCTCGTAGGCGTCGATCATCGCGCGGATCCGACCGGCCACCACGTGCCCGATGACGCTGACGCAGCCGACCGCGCCCACCGACAGCCACGGCAGGTTCAGCGCGTCGTCGCCCGAGTAGTACGCCAGGTGCGTGTTGGCGATGACCTCCGAGCCCGCCAGCAGATCGCCCTTGGCGTCCTTGACCGCCAGGATCCGCGGGTGCTCGGCGAGCCTGCGCAGCGTGTCCACCTCGATCGGCACGATCGAGCGCGGCGGGATGTCGTAGAGCATCACCGGCAGGTCGGTGGCGTCGGCCACCGCGGTGAAGTGCGCGTGCAGGCCGGCCTGCGACGGCCGCGAGTAGTACGGGGTGACCACCAGCAGGCCGTGCGCGCCCGCCTTCTCGGCGGCCTGGGCCAGGGCGATGCTGTGCTTGGTGTCGTAGGTGCCCGCGCCCGCGATCACGGTCGCGCGGTCCCCCACCGCCTCGACCACCGCGCGCACCAGGTCGGCCTTCTCGGCGTCGGTGGTCGTCGGGCTCTCCCCCGTGGTGCCGTTGATCACCAGGCCGTCGTTGCCCAGCTCCAGCAGGTGGGCCGCGAGTTCCTGCGCCTTGTCGTAGTCCACCGCACCGTCGGCGGTGAACGGGGTAACCATCGCTGTCAGTACACGGCCGAACGGCCGTCCCGGGGCGGCAGTCGGGCCAACGGTCATGGAGGGCATGCTCAGACGGTACTACTGTTCCGCCAGCACGGTCTCCCTCAGCTGCTTGCCTTCCGCGTCATATGCGACACAGTGCACGGTGCGGTCGTGGTTGCCGTTGTCGTCGGTGGCCTCCCATTGCTCCGCCGACGGCACCAGGGCGCGGAACCGCAGCTGCTCCCGCCGCTCGGCGTCGATCAGCTCGGACTGGAAGCTCAGCGCGCAGCGCGCCCGTGCCCAGTCGATCAGCGCCTGGCCGGGATAGCGGTAGTCGGGATCGTCGCCGAAGCCCGGCGAGAACGCCGACGCGGCTGCGAAGACCTGCAGATCGTGAACCTCGGAGCAGTCCACGGTGGTGGTCACCGACCGGTTCTCGGCCAGTGGCCCCCCGCTGGCGCATTTGCCTTCGCCGATGGTGAACTCGGGGATCTGGCCGCCCTTGCCCCACGTCCACGTCTCGTCCTGCGCGCCGGGATCGGGCGTGGCGACCCACTGGCCGAGCAGGAATCCGCCGATCAGCGCCGCCACCACCAGCACGCCGCCGGCGATCAGCATTCCGCGGCCGATCCGCCGCGGGGCGGCCGGCTCCGCGGCGAGCGCGGTCGGCGGGTTGTGCGGCCCACCCGCATACCGCGCCGTCTGTCCCTGGGCCGTGGGCTGATCGGCCTGCCCCGGCACGGTGGGCCCGCCGGACGCCTGTCTGGCCATGCCCAGCAGCGCCCTGGCCTGCTCGGCGGTCGCGCGCGCCTCCGGCGCGGTGACCAGCAGGGCCATGATCGCCGACGCCAGTGCGCCGTGCGTGCGGGTCAACGGCGGGACCTCGGTCATGATCGCGTGCAGCGTCGCCGCCGTGCTGCCCCGGTCGAAGGCCACCGTGCCCTCGGCCGCGTAGTACAACGTCGCGCCCAGCGACCACAGGTCCGACGCGGGCGTGGCGTCCTGGCCGGAGATCCGCTCCGGCGCCATGAACGCCGGGGAGCCGACCAAGAAGCCGCTCGCGGTCAGCCGGGGGTCGTCGACGGCCTGGGCGATGCCGAAGTCGGTGAGCTTCACTCGGCCGTCGGCACCCACCATGATGTTGCTCGGCTTGACGTCCCGGTGGACGATCCCCGCGCGGTGCGCGACGGTCAGCGCGGACAGCACCTGCTCGCCGATGGCGGCCACCGCGCCCGGGCTGAGCGGCCCGCGCTCGGCCACCAGATCGGCCAGGGTCGGCGCCTCCACCAGCTCCATGACGATGTAGGTCGCGCCGCCGTCGGTGATCACGTCGTAGACGGTGACGATCGCCGGGTCGTTGAGCCTGCCACTGGTGCGGACTTCCCGCAGGACCCGCTCGGCGAAGACGGTGGTGTCCTGCCCCTCTCCGGAGGGCAGCCGGACCTCCTTGATGGCGACGTGCCTGCCGATGACGGTGTCCTCGGCACGCCACACCACGCCCATGCCGCCCCGGCCCAGCTCGCCGAGCAGCCGGTAGCGGCCGGCCAGGACACGCCCGGATGCCGGCTGGGTGGCGGTCACCGTGTCGGCCGCCGGGTGCCCGGCGGACGGGGTGTTCGGCGGGACGGGCGGAGTGGGCGGGTTGGGGGCTGCCACGATCCTCCTCGTTGCACGATCCTGGGTGCACCATATCGTGTGCCGATCGGCCGCACGCCCGGATTGTCGACTTCGACATCCGGCCGCACGGCTCGGGACGGCGCTCAGCCGAATTCGGTGTGCACCTCGTGACCGGAAGCATGCAACGCCTGCACGGCACGTTCCAGATCCGTCTGCTTCACCAGCAGGTGATCGGTGTCGTAGGTGGACAGCGCGAACAGACCGACCCCCGCCGCGGCCAGCTCGCTGGACAGCACGGCCAGGATGCCGGTGAGGGTGAACTCCAGCGGCCCGCGCACCGACAGCAACCTCCAGCCGTGCTCGGCGCGCCCGTCCTCGCGCGACCACAGCCCGCTCGGGCACACCACCGACAGCTCGGTACCGGTACGGGTGATCGACACCAGGGCATCGCCGGCACTCAGCAGGTCCACGGGTGGCTCGGCCTCCGGTGACAGCCGGGCGACGGTGTACTCGCCCGGCCGCACGTCCAGGGTGAGCCGCCGCACGTCAGCCCTCGGTGACCAGCGGGCTGGAGGCCACCTCGGTGCCGTCGGGCAGCGTGGAGATGGTGAAGTCGGCGAACACGTTGGGCGCGGCCTTCTGCAGCTGGCGCAGGCACTCCACGGCCAGCGCCCGGATCTCGACGTCGGCGTGCTCGGTGGCGCGCATGGCGATGAAGTGCCGCCACGCCCGGTAGTTGCCGGTCACCACGATGCGCGTCTCGGTCGCGTTCGGCAGCACCGCGCGTGCCGCCTGCCTGGCCTGCTTGCGCCGCAGCGTCTTGCTGGGCGCGTCGGCGAACTTGTCCTCCAGGCCGGCCAGCAGCTCGTTGTAGGCATCCTGGCTGGCCTGCACGGCCTTGAGGAACTTCTCGTGCAGCTCGGGGTCGTTGGCGATGACGTCCGGCTCGACGAACGCCGCGTCCCGCTCCGGGACGTACCGCTGGGACAGCTGCGAGTAGGAGAAGTGCCGGTGCCGGATCAGCTCGTGCGTCAGCGACCGGGAGATGCCGGTGATGTAGAAGCTGACCGTGCCGTGCTCGAGCACCGACAGGTGACCGACCTCGATGATGTGCCGGAGGTAACCGGCGTTGGTGGCCGTCTTCGGGTTCGGCTTGTGCCACGACTGGTAGCAGGCGCGGCCGGCGAACTCGGCCAGCGCCTCTCCCCCGTCGGCGTCGGTCGACCACGGGACGTCCTCCGGCGGGAAGAACTCCGTCTTGGCGATGAGCTGAACCTTCGGCGAGACCGTCTCTGCCACCTGCACGCACCCCTAACCGGCAACCGCTGACTCCTCTTGCCGAAGCCTAACCGCCGGCACCGCCGATCTCGTGCGGACCCGCGGGCCGGAAGCCACATCGCCGCGGACACCGATCCGCGACATCACCCATGATGTCATCTGACGTTGAAGTGATGTCAGAATGGTGGCACCATGACACCATGGATCTGTCACCGTACTTGACCAGCCTGCGCGAGGACCTCAATGCCGCGGCCTCCGCCGGCGACGAGAACACGAAACGGGCCGCCGCGGTCCTGTCGGCGGCGCTCGAGCCCGCGGCCCGGCTCGCCATCATGAACGCGTTGTCCGACCTGGCCGACGAGATCACCGCCCAGCTGGACGACACCGTGGTCGACGTGCGTCTCGCCGGGCGGGACGTCCGGGTGGTCGTGGACACCAGGGCATCCCGCGAGCAGGACGACGCTCAGCAGGCGCCACCGCCGCCACCGCCGCCGTCCGGCGGCAGCGAGAACATCACCCGGATGACGTTGCGCCTGTTCGAGGAGCTGAAGAGCAAGGCCGAGCAGGCGGCGGCCGAGCAAGGTGTCTCGCTCAACACGTTCGTCCAGCAGGCCCTGCAGGGCGCACTGCAGGGCAAGCACGGCTGGACCGGCCCGTGGGGCGGCCAGCGACGAGACGATCGCGACGACGAAGGCAACGAGATGCACGGGTGGGTGCAGTCATGACCGCTCCGGAAGACGCCATCCGGACGACCGCCTTCACCACCGAAGGGCCGGTCCGGATCGAAGTACAGCTCTCCGCAGGCAGCGTCGACGTGGAACTTGCCGACAGCGGCAGCACCGGCGGCGAGGACGGGGTGCAGGTCGACGTGCGGCACGCCCCGGAGGAGGGCATGCCGTGGGCGCAGATGATGGCCAGCGCACTGACCTGGGTGAACGAACAGTTCGGTGAGCACATCACCGCCGACGTGATGGGCACCGCGACCGCCGCGGTGGACCAGACCAGGGTGGAGCTGGTGGGCGACCGGCTGATCGTGCAGTCGCCGAAGACGCTGCCCATGCGGCACCAGCCGCTGGCCGTGACGGTGCGCGCACCAGCCGGATCCGAGCTGGACATCCGTACCTCGTCGGCCTCGGTCACGGTGACCGGGACCGCCGCGAGCGCGGTGGTCACCACCTCCTCGGGGGACATCTCGGTGGACCGGGTCAGCGGGTCGGCGAACATCCGCACCGCGTCGGGAACGGCGACCGTGGGCGCCGTGAGCGGCACCTCGTCGATCGTCACCGGCTCCGGTTCGGTTCACGTGGGCGAACTCGACGATGCGTCCGGGAAACTCACCCTGCGCAGCGGAAGCGGCGACCTCACCGTCTCCGGCGCAGCGGCGGGCGCGCTCACCGCGAAGACCGGCTCGGGTGACGTCCGCCTGGAGCTCGCCGACGGAGTGCTGGCCGAGATCCACCTGTCCTCCGGCAGCGGCCGGGTGAGCTCCGAGCTGGACGTGCAGCACGACCCACCCGAGCAGACCGCCCCGTTGCGGATCAACGCACGCAGCGGGCACGGCTCGGTGACGGTGGCCGGGCCGCGCAAGTAGAACTTCCAGTCGTCGCCTTCCCTGCACAGCCGGCGAACGGCACGACGCCCGGCAAATTCACGAAACGTCCGTTACCGCCATGGTGGCCGCGTCGGCGGCGCGTTCGCTCTCTCGCCCCGGGCACGACGCGTGCGGGTTCGCCC
>NZ_PKFA01000022.1:0-18527 GCF_002919275.1 Thermocrispum sp.
ATCGAACGCCCAGCACCCGTTCCAGGTGCAGAAGGATCTGGCCAGGATCTTCTCGCTGAAGCTGAACCAGGTCCGGGTCGTCAGCAAGACGATCGGCGGCGGGTACGGCTCGAAGTCCTACACCAAAGTGGAGCCGTTGGCCGCGGTGTGCGCGCATGTCACCGGCCACCCGGTCCGGATCGCGCTCACGCTGGAGGAATCGATGTGCACCTCCCGCGCGGACGGCGCCACCGTGGAAGTTGCCACCGGCTTCGACAGCCAGGGACGGATCCTGGCCCGCGATGTCGACATCACCCTCGACACCGGCGCCTACACCGACAACAGCGTGCGGGTGCTGCGCAAGGCCGCGCAGACGTGCTTCGGTCCCTATCGCGTGCCTGCGCTGCGCGTACGAGCTCGCGCCGTCTACACCAACACCACCCCGGCATCTTCGTATCGCGGCTTCGGGGCCTTTCACACCAACCCGGCCTCGGAAGGCAACCTCGACCAGGCCGCGGAAGCACTGGGCATCGATCCGCTGGAGATCCGCCTGCGCAACCTGGTGAAGATGGGCGAATCGGTGCTGCCGGACACCCGCCCGGTGGACGCCGACCTGGCCGCCGACCTGTCCGCGGTGCACGAGGCACTGACGGTGGAACCCCGCGAGGGCAAGCTCCAGGGCGTCGGGTTCGGCTGCGCGCTCTCGCCCGCCGGGGCCGACCCCACCTCGGTGGCCATCGTCCGGTTGCTCGCCGACGGCAGCGCGGTGCTGATGATCGGCAGCGCGGAGATGGGACAGGGCTCGCACACCGCACTGGCCCAGATCGTCGCGGAGGAACTCCACCTCGATCTGGGGGACGTCCGGGTGAGCCCGACCGACACGCGCCTGGCTCCCTTCCAGTGGACGACCGGAGCCAGCCGGACGACGTCCGTGGTGGGTCGCAGCGTCCAGCGCGCCTGTCACGATGTGCGCCGCCAACTGGTGGAGATGGCCGCCGAGCTGGCGTCGGACCCGGTGGATTCCTGGTCGTGGGCGGACGGGAAGGTGGCCGGGCCACGCGGCGAGCAGTGGCACAGCTGGGAGGTCATCGCGGAGTGGTTCGGTCCGGGCCGAGGCGAGGTGGTGGGCTCCGGCCGCACGCAGAAGCGTGGCGACTTCGACCAGTCACCCGCGCTCTGGGAGGTCGGCGTCGCGGGTGTGGTGGTGAGTGTCGACCCGGAGACCGGACGGGTGGAGCTGGATCAGCTGGTGACCGCGGCCGACGTGGGCAAGGCCATCAACCCGAAAGCGGTTCGCGGACAGGACCTCGGCGCGGCCACCCAAGCGATCGGCGGGGCGCTGTTCGAGCAGATGATCTACGACGGCGCCGAGATGGCCAACGCCAACCTGATCGAGTACCGCGTGCCGCGGATCACCGACATGGCCGACCGCATCGACACGCTGATCTTCGAGCGCGGCGACGGCCCCGGCCCGTACGGCGCCAAACCGGTCGGCGAAGGAGGGATGACCGCGGTCGGCGGGGCCGTGCTCGCGGCGGTCGCGCGGGCGATCGGCCGTTGGCCGGATCGGCTGCCGCTGACCCCTGAGCGCGTCTGGACGTCGATGCGCCAGACCGAACCCGCCGAGTAGGCGTGTGAGCATGGCGTCGGTGGCCTTCGTCGCAGGAAGTCCCGCGGGGAAAGGCCGCGTCCGATGACCCGACCGCGCTACGTCGTCTTCCTCACCGCCACCGCGTGCGGAGTCGCGCTCGGCACCAGCACCGTGGCCTTGCCGCTGCTGGCGCTGGAAGCCGGGCATTCGGCGGAGCGCATCGGCTTCTTCACCGGGGCCGGCGCGCTGACCCAGCTCACGTCCCGCGCGTTCATCGGAGCGTTGTTGCGCCGTTTCCCCGACCGCATGGTCATCGCGGCGGCAACGGTCGCACTGATATCGACGTTCGCGGCAGTGTCGGTCTTCCGGCACGCGCTGGCGTTCGTCGCGGCCGCATCACTGGAAGGCATGGCCCGCGCCCTGTTCTGGACAGGCATTCAGACCCATGTCGTACGCGGGCAGAAAGAGGTCGGCTCGAACATCGCCAAGGTGACGCTGGCCGGGTACGTCGGCCTCGGCATCGGACCCACCCTGGCCGGAGCCCTCCTGGACGTCTCACCCTTGCTCAGCCTGGGCTGGGGAGCGCTGTGCAGTGCGCTGGCGCTTGCCGGGGCCTTACGGCTGGACAAATGGCCGCCGTTCAGCCCGCCCAAAGAGGCCGGCCGGGTGCGGGTGTGGCGTCGCCGGCCGGTGGTGATCGGCAGCCTCGCCACCGGGGTGGCGGGATCGTGGCGGGGCCTGCTCAGCTCCTACGTCCCGGTGGCGCTCGTGGCGGGCAGCCAGACGTCCGCCGGAGTCGGCCTGGCCGTCACGCTCGGCAGCGGCGCCAACATGCTGGCCGCGTTGGCGCTGGTGCGGCAGCAGCCGCGGCGGCAAGAGCGGGGAATCGTGATCGGTTGCGCCGTCGCGGGCCTCGGCATCGGGGTGCTGGGCCTGATGGCCGGATCGGCGGTGATTGTGATTCTCTGCCTGGTGGCGAGCGGATTCGCCGCGGGCATGTTGCAGATCACCGGCGCCTCCTACGCAGCCCAAGGCGTGCATCCCGAAGAGCGCGGCGACGTCCTCGCCTTGACCGGGCTGGTGCGCGCCGCGGCGATCATGGCTACCCCGGTGTTCGTCGCCGTGATGCTGCACGTCGTGCCGCTCGGCGCGGCGCTGGCCATGGTGGGGGCGCTGCTGACCGTGTCCCCGGTGGTGCTGATCAGGCGGGCCCGCGGTGACGCTCGGCCCTAGTCGTGCTGCCGGGTGAACAGCTTCAGCCTGATGTCGCGCGATTCCGTGAAGTGCGCGGCGGCCAGCTCCGCCGCCTTGTCGCCGTCCCTGGCCTCGATCGCCTCGACGATGTCGAGGTGCTGCCGGGCACCCCGCTCCCACCGGCCCGGATAGGCGAGCGTGGTGGCGGGATAGCGGCCCAGATGCATGTTCAGCCGCTCCAGCAGGTCGATCATCGACCGGTTGTGCGTGGCCCGCCACACCGAGCGGTGGAAACGCTCGTTCATCGCCACCATCTCGGTGGCGTCCGCCGGTGTCTCGTCCACCATCGCCTGGGCGTACTCGCGCATCTGCAACAGATCGTGGACGGTGCGGCGCTCCGCGGCCATGCGAGCCGCGGTGGCCTCCAGCGCGATCCGGGTCTCGTAGATGTCCAGAACTTCCTCGGGGCTGTTCTCCCGGACGATCATGCCGCGGTCCGAGCGAACCACGATGCCGTCCTGTTCCAGCCGCGTCAGCGCTTCCCGCACCGGCGTGCGGCTCACCTGACACCACTCCGCGAGCGCCGTCTCCACGAGCTGCTGGCCGGGTTTGAACTCGCCGGTGACGATGGCCTGCTTGATGCGCTCGTAGGCGCTGCGCTGTCGCTGCATACCGCCGCGGCCCTCCCACACCGATGGGGCAGTTTGAGGCGCGGTCGCGTCGGACATGGGGTCACCTTTCGTCTGCGAGCGTCAGCGTGCTTCGCCAGGTCGTACCTGGGCGCTTGGCGGCCGAACGTACGGCTCGGCACGCTTGTGGCGCACTGTGTACCTTGGCATACATGGTATCTGCATCGGCCGGCGCGCGGCGTGCATCGGGGCAAACATCCAAGCGGCCCGCCGCCCCAGGCACCGAGGGCTTCCTGGATCGCCGCACGCGCCGCGTCCCGCTGTCCGCGGACCGCATCCCGGCCGACTGCGCGCTGGGCCAGCTGGACGTGCGGCTGACCGAGATCGACGATCGCCGAGCGGTCGCCGTCACGAGCGTGAGCGCACGGCACCTCAATCAGCGGGGCCAGGTCCAGGGGGGAATGTACGGCGTGCTCGCTGACGCGGTCGCCGGGTGGGCGACCGAGGCGTTCCTGGGCGGGGACCACTACGCGACCACGGCCGTCAACGGCCAGCTGGTCGGATCGGCCTCGGCGGGCGACGTCATCCGCACCGAGGCGGAAGTCACCCATGGCGGCCGCTCGACGGTCGTCTGCACGGCTCGGCTGCGAAGGGAACGCGACGGCAAACTCGTGGCGCTGTTCACCGTCCAGCAGCTGGTGCTGCGAGCCGGTCCCGCGTGACGCCTTCGAGGCTGTCGCGAGCACCGGAACGATGGTATGCATATAGCAGCATCCATCTGTATGCAGCCGAAGGGAGGGGTGGTGGGTCGGCGCAGCAGCCCTGACCCATCCGGCACGCGATGAGCTGGCCACACGAGCGAGACTTCGCTCCGGTCCACGACCGGCTGCCGTATCACGCCATCGTCGATCGCGCCTGTCCGCCGTGGCCCGACGACGCCAGGATCGCCGTCTGGGTGGTGCCCAACATCGAGCATTACGAGTACCTGCCTCCCGAGGGCGCGGTCGATCCCTATCCCAGGACCCCGCACCCGGACGTGCGCAAGTTCAGCTACCACGACTACGGCAACCGGGTCGGCTTCTGGCGCATGCTCGAAGTGCTCGACCGCTGGGAGATTCCCTGCACTGTGTCGCTGAACGTGGCGGTACTCGACCACTACCCGGCCATTGCCGAAGCGATGGCCGCGCGCGACTGGGAGTTCATGAGCCACGGGCTGTACAACACGCGGTATCTGACCGGGCTGACCAAGGAACAGGAACGCGCCTGCTACGACGAAGCGAACGCCGTGTTGCGCCGCCACACCGGCAAGCATTTCGCCGGCATGCTCGGGCCGAACATCACCGGCAACTCCTGGACGCCGGACCTGATGGCGGAGGCCGGGATGACCTACCACGCGGATTGGGTGCACGACGAGCGACCGTCGCCACTGCGCACCGAGAGCGGCCGCTGGCTCGTCGCGCTGCCCTACAACTACTCGCTCAATGACGCACCCTTGCTGATGCGTTCCTCCGCGGAAGGCGCGGCGTACGCGCGGCGGTGCATCGCGCAGTTCGACGAGCTTTACGGCCGTGACGAAAACGTCGGCCGCGTCATGGCGCTGCCCCTCCACCCGTTCGCCATCGGGCAGCCACACCGCGTCGACTACCTCGACGAAGTGCTGGCCCACTTGCGTGCGCACAGCGGGGTGTGGATCGCCACCGCGAGCGAGATCGTGCGCTACTACCGGGAAACCGCGATGCAGGACGATCTGGCCGCGCTCGAACGCGCGGAGGACGAACGATGACCGAGCTGAACGTCATCGGCCCCGGCCGTCCGCGCGCGAAACCGGGATACGACCACGGCTGGTACCGATTCTCGCCGCTGCCGTCTCGGCCCGGACTGCGCTGGCCGGACGGAAAGAAGGCGGCGGTGGCCATCCTGCTCGACCTGCGGGCGGCCGAGTGGGAACCCGACGGCGTCCCCGTGCCGGTGCCCGGCGGGCGGGGCCAAGCTCCCTACCCCGACTTCCCGCGGATGTCGCACCGCGAGTTCGGGCATCGGGTCGGCGTGTTCCGCCTCGTGCGCATGGTCGACGAACTGGGGCTCGGCTGGTCGGCCGTGGTCGACGTGCTCACCGCCGAGCACTATCCCGCCGTCGTCGAGCACGCGATCCGTCCGGCATGGGAACGCATCGCAGGCGGACTCAGCGCGAGCCGCCCGATCACGTCGCTCATGGCGCCGGAGGAGGAAGCGCACTACGTCGCCACGACGCTGCAGCGGTTGGAACGTGCGCTCGGCGAGCGCCCGCGCTGCTGGATGAGCCCCGGATGGTCGCAGTCACACCGGACGCCGGACGTGCTGGCTGCCGCCGGGTTGGAGGTGCTGCTCGACTTCGGCAACGACGAGCAGCCGTATCCGCTCGCCGGGGCGAAGCCGCTGTGGTGCGTTCCGGTCTCGTGGGAGCTCACCGACGTCGCCGCGATCTTCGAGCGGGACGTCGACCCGGAGGCTTACGCGGAAAGCCTGGTCGTCGCCCTCGAGCGGCTCGTCTCCGACGGCGACGACGGCGGAGGCAGGATGCTGTGCCTGCACCTTCACCCGTGGCTGAGCGGCGAACCCTTCCGCGCGCACGCCCTTCGGCGTGCGTTGCGCCGGCTCGCCGATCGTGATGACCTCTGGTGGACGACGCCCTCGGCCCTGGCCGACCACGTCAAGGCGGTGACCGCATGACCACACTGCCCACCGTGGCGCTGATCGCCACCGGAGGCACCATCGACAGCCTCGGCGCCGACCGGCTGGATCTGGCCTGGTACACCGAGACGGGCGAGCGCCTGCCGGAAGGGTCGCTGCTGGCTTCGTTGCCCGAGGTGGCGGACATCGCGGTGGTGCGCAGCGTTCCGTTCCCGCGCACGCCGAGCTACGAGATCACACCGCACACCTGGGCGCGCCTGGTGCAGGAGACGCAGCAGCAGATCGACTCCGGCGTGGACGCTGTGGTGATCACGCACGGCACCAACACCATCGAGGAAACGGCGTTCATGCTCAGCCTCACCGTGCGCTGCCCAGTGCCGGTCGTGGTGGTCGGCGCGATGCGCCCGGCCAACGCCCTGGGTGCGGACGGTGCGCTGAACCTGGTGCAGGCGATCCGGCTCGCCGTGGCGGAACAGGCGCGCGGACTCGGCGTTCTCGTCCTGCTCAACGACACCGTGTTCGCCGCTCGTGACGTGGCCAAACGCGCCACGTTCCGCGCCGACGGGTTCTGGGCGGGTGATCTCGGACCGCTCGGCTACGTGGATGCGGACGGCTTCGTGGACATTCGCCACCGGCACGCCCGCAACGGGCGGGTCATGTTCCAGCCGGGCGACGTGGCGGCCATGCCTCGGGTGGACATCGTCGTGTCGCACCTCGGCGCCGACGGCACCCTCATCGACGCCGCAGTCGCCGCCGGGGCTCGGGGGATCGTGTCGGCCGGAACCGGGGCCGGGCGCCCCACCGCGGCCGAGGACGCGGCGCTCGACCGGGCCGTCGCGCAAGGGGTGGTCGTGTGCCAGTCGACCCGGGTGCCCACCGGGCGAGTCTCCCGCAGTCCCCGGATGCGCGCGTCGGGCCGGGTCGCCGCGGGCAGCATGCCGCCGTGGAAGGCGCGCGTCGCGCTTGCCCTCTGCCTGACCAGCAGCACCGAGCCAGAGGCCGTCCAGAAGCTTCTCGACGACATCTGAACACTGAGGTATGCTGCTGTATGCAATGGATGATTCGTCTTTCCCAGCAGCATCCCCCCGCCAGGCCCGGGTCAGCCGTGTCCTCACCCGGCTCGACATCGCTCAGGCCAGCGGCTACTACGCGGCCGGGCTGTGGACACCGGAGTCGCTGTACTCGCTGTTCACCGCGGCCGCCGAACGCTCCCCGCAGCACGTCGCCTTCGTGGAACGACACCGGCAGATCACCTATGGCGAGCTCGCCGAGGCGGTGGACCGACTGGCCGGACATCTGCGCGGCAACGGCCTGACCTCCGGCGACCGAGTGGCCGTCTGGCTGCCCAGCCGCGCCGAGGTGGCCGTCACGGTGTTCGCCTGCGCGCGGGAAGGGTTCGTCTGCGCGCCGTCGTTGCATCGTGACCACACGGTCGCCCAGACCCTCGAGTTGCTGCGGCGGATGCGCGCGGCGGCGTTCGTCGGCCAGCCCGGATACGGCGCGGACGCCGACCGGCGGGACATCTTCGCGCGGCTCGAGGAGCTGGCACAGCCGTGCATCGGCCTGGCGCTCGAACCGGCCACGGCAGGGTTGCCGCTTTTCCCCGCGCTGCCGGCCCAGGACGGGGTTTCGCCGACGACCGGCGCACCAGCCGATGCGGTCGTCTACCTCGCCTACACCTCCGGCTCGACCGGCGAACCGAAAGGAGTGCTGCACTCCAGCAACACGCTGCTGGCGCCGATCCGCGCGATGGCCGCGGACTGGCGGATCGGTGCGGACTCGGTCCTGTACTCGCTGTCGCCGCTGAGCCACAACCTGGGCTTCGGCGCGATGCTGATGGCACTGTGCCTGGGCGGCACCCTGGTCAGCCACGACCTGCCGCGCGGCGAGAGCGTCGCGCGGCGCATGCTCGAGACCAAGGCGACGTTCGCCTTCGGCGTGCCGACCCACGCCATCGACCTGCTCGGCGAGCTCGCCGACGGGCCGATCACGCGGTTGCCCGGGCTGATCGGCTTCCGCGTCTCAGGGGCGTCGGTGTCCCCGCAGGTCGCGCAGCAGATGCTCGATCGCGGGATCGTGCCGCAGAGCGGCTACGGGATGACCGAGGCGGGCAACATCCACTACACGCGTCCCGACGACCCACCCGAGCTGATCACCGGCTCGTCGGGACGCCCGTTCCCCGGCCACCAGGTCAAGATCGTCGACACGGACGATCCGGGGCGCCCGCTGCCGCCCGGCGAAATCGGCCACATCCTGGCCCGTGGGCCGAGCGTCACCTTGGGCTACTTCGACGATCAACTTGCCACCGAGCGGTCGTTCACCGAGGACGGCTGGCTGCACACCGGGGATCTGGGCTGGGTGGACGAGGCGGGCAACATCAGGATCACCGGGCGGAAGAAGGACGTGATCATCCGGGGCGGGCACAACATCTTCCCGGCCCGGATCGAGAACCTGGCCAACACCGCACCCTCCGTGGCGCGGTCGGCCGCCATCCCGGTGCCGGACGAACGGCTGGGCGAAAAGGTCTGCCTCGTGGTCGCCCGCAAGACACCGGAAGCAGAAGTGGACGGTGACGCGCTGCTGCGGCATTTGGACGAGGCGGGCCTGTCGAAGTACGACATGCCCGAATACCTCGCCGTGGTGGACGACATACCGCTGCTGCCGTCCGGCAAGCTCGACAAGCTCAGCCTCATCGAGCTTCTCAACGCAGGCAAGCTGGAGAAGACGCCGATCCGGTTCCGCCCGGGGGCATGACGGGAGCAGCGATGCGGGCTGTACGGGTGTTCGCGTTCAACGACCGGTCCAAGGTCGCCGTGTGCGACCTGCCCACCCCGACCCCGCAGCCGGGGGAAGTGCTGGTCGAGGTGAAGGCCGCCCCGGTGAACTACGTCGACCTGGTCACGATGCGGGGCGAATACCAGTTCAAACCCGAGCTGCCGTACACCCCGGGGAAGGGGCCGGTCGGCGTCGTCGCCGCGGTCGGGCCGGACGTCGACCGGGTCACGATCGGCGACCGGGTGCTGGCCATGGCCGAGTACGGCGGCTACGCCGAGTACTGCCTCGCCCCCGCGGCCCAGACCTACCGGCTGCCCGACGAGGTCGGCTTCTTCGACGCGGCCGACATGTCGCTGGCCTACGACACCGCGTGGATGGCGCTGATCGACCGGGCCCGGCTGCAGGCAGGGGACCGCGTGCTCGTGCTCGGGGCGACCGGGGCGGTCGGCAGGGCCGCCGTGCAGCTGGCGCGCGCCTTGGGCGCCGGGCAGGTCGTGGTGGGCGTCAGCTCTGCCGACCGATTCCCCGAGCTGCGCAGGCTCGGCGCAGACGATTACGTGGAAGTTGCCGGCGATCGGCTGCGGGACACGATCCGCGACCGGGTGCTCGAGGTGACCGGCGGGCACGGCGCGGATGTCGTCGTCGACATGCTCGGCGGCGACGTCTTCGACGGGGCCGTGCGCGCGGTCGCGTGGCGCGGACGCCTGGTCGTCGTGGGGTTCGCCACCGGCCGCATCCCGACGCTGAAGATGAACTACCCGTTGTTGAAGAACATCGAGATCTCGGGTTTGCAGATCAGCGACTATCGCAAGCGGCTGCCCGAACGGCTCGACGAGTGCTTCACCAACGTCTTCGAGCTGGCCAAGCGTGGCGCGCTGACGTTCCAGCCCGCCGAAGCATTCCCCCTCGACGAATGGCACCGCGGCCTCGAGGCGCTGGAATCCAGGTCGGCGCGCGGGCGTGTGCTTCTCGTGCCCTGACCCGGCGCACGATACCCCGATCGGCTTCCCAGTCGGGGGAATCCGGCCTTCCCAGCCACGCTTCGTCACTACAATCCTCGCCGGGTGCCCGGGGTCGGCACCACTGGGGTTCTCACTCTCGATTCGTCGATCGGACAGGTATGACTCATCCTCAAGGCCCGTACGGTCCTCCGCCGAACATGCCGCCCACGGGCGGTCATCCGCAGCAGCCGGGGTATCCGCCCTACGGCTACCCGCCGCATCCGCCGAAGAAGTCGAACACCGCGGTGATCGTCAGCATCGTCGTGGTCGTGCTGGTCTTGGGCACGCTCGGCATCACGGGCTTCGTCGCCCCCGGCTTCTTCCTGTCCGACGACGAATCCTCCGGCGACGGCTCGTCCACCGCGAGCCCGGCGGGCGCCGTCGACAGCATCGTCGCCGCGCTGAACAGCAAGGACGCCAGCGCCCTCGAAAGCATCAAGTGCTCCCAGGCCAGCAAGGGGGTCAGCAACACGATCAGCCGCGTCTCGGAGATCGACTCCGCCCAGCTGAACGGCGAAGTGCGCACCATCGGCGACACCCAGGCGGAAGCGAAGATCACCGTCGTGTTCCGGCAGCGGCCGGTGGACGGCTTCTTCTTGGTGATCAAGAACGGCGACACCTGGTGTTGGAGCGACGTCGGCTCACAGAGCCACGCGGGCTCTGTCGGCGACGGCGCACCTCAGGCACCCCAGGTCCCTGCACCGCCGGAGGGCGCGCCCCAGATCCCCGCACCACCCGGGGGTGCACCCCAGCCCCCTGCGCGCCTCCCAGGCCCACCCGAAAGTGTGGCGGAGACCTTCGTCAGCAAGGTCAACAGCAACGATCTCGCCGGAGCCACCCAGATGGCATGCCGCGAACCGGAGACGTTGCGCCAAGCCATCGACCTGCTGGTTTCGCGGGCAGGCACGGTGACCATCGAGGACTATCACACCGACCCCGGCTTCCTCGGGGTCGTACTGCACGGCAACGACGGCATCAAAGCCGGATACCTCACCCTGAACAGCGACGACGAGACGACCTGGTGTGTCTCCAAACTCGAGGTGGATGGCGAGTAGGCGAGGAGATCCGCCCTCGGCCGTCGGGCAACCACTGCCGGATCAGCGCGAAGGTGCGGCAGATGTCCTGGCTTCGCGGTACCTGGTCGGCCCGTCGTGGCCGAGCTCGAGGCCGACACCCCTAGTGCCGTGAAGATCCACACCCACGTCAAGCTCAAGGCCGCGTGGGTGCCGGGGAGGACAGCGTCGAGATCGCCTCGCACAACCTGTCTACGGCCGCGGCCGTCGTCGTCCATGTCGAGCTGATGGCCTTCGTGCCCCCGGCGGGGAACCGCTGCTCGACACGTTCCTGGCAGTTGCGACGCAGGGGAACAGTCGTGATCATCCTGGGGCGCCTCGCTGGGGCTGCTGCTGGCAGCTGCGACGCAGGGGAACGGTCTCTGCCGACGCCTCGTGATCGCTATGACATAGGACACACATCAGTCCCCCTGGCAACCGCAGTGCGCCTCCGGCCCTCAGTACGGTCGAGCGAAGATCTTTTCCACTGGGGGACGAATGGCGAGCACCGGGAGCAGGCAGGCCAATTGGGACTTGATTCGCATCATCGCGGTGCTCGGCGTCGTCTCGGGGCACATCACCTTTCTCGGGCCACGCATCATGCCCGGCGTCGACGAGTACCCCGTGGAGCTGGGCGTGCGGATGGGGGCGAGCACGCTGCTGGTGCTGTCCGCCTACTTCGCGTGCGTGACGCTGCGCCGCGGCGCACCCGGCCGGTGGCTGGTCCGTCGCCTCGCCCGGCTGCTTCCCGCTTACCTGGCCACCGTGCTGATCCTCTACGTGGTCAGCCGGATCGCGGTGCCGTTGTTCAACGGCTGGGGAACCTCGGGCGGGGTGTTCGAGCGGCTGTTCGGCGAGCCGCAGGTGACCGCTCCCGAGCCTGGGGCACCCGCACCGTGGTATCTGCCGGACGTCGCCGACCTGATCTCCAACCTGCTGCTGGTGCCGGCCTGGCATGACGGCTGGGTGCCCCTCGACTACTCGTACTGGACGCTGCCGTTGCAGGTGCTGGCTTTCGTGCTGGCGGCGGTGATTTTCCGCTGGCGGCCCACCGTCACGCAGACCCGCATGCTGGCGAGGGGACTGGTGGCGCTGAGCGTCCTGACCTCCCCGCTGAAGATCGTGCCGAGCGTGATGGACAGCCCGGTGTCCAACGTGCTGAACGGGCTCGGGGTGTGGAACGCCTACCTTTTCGGGCTCGGCGTCGCGATCTGGCTGTGGTCGCGCGGGCACGTCTCCACCACCGAACTGACCCTGCTGTGCGTCGTCGGCACGCTGACCCACTTCGGCTCGGCGAACTGGGAGCTCCCAGCGGGGCTGGCGTTCGGGGCGATGCTGGTGTTGATGGCTGTCGCGGCGCGCGGCAAGGACTGGCAGTCCCTGCAACCGATGCGGCGCCCGCTTGCCTGGCTCGCCGCGCTCACCTACTGCATCTACCTGGTCCACCAGCAGCTCGGCTACGTGCTGGCGCGCGCCCTCAGCGACGCGGATCTGCCCGGGTGGCCGCGGCTGATCGGGGTGGTGGCCGGCGTCGGGTTCGTCGCGTATCTGCTGCACGTCCTGGTGGAAAAGCCGGCTTACCGGGCGCTCACCCGGCCCCGTAAGCCAGGACGGCCTGCGCAGATCACGACGACCGCCACCGCTTAGGCAGCGCCACCTCCCGACGGCCTGCTCCCGGCTACCGGAACGGCTGGGCCTGACCGGGTCAGGCGACATGGTGCGATGCGCCTCGTGCCGCCAGACGATGGTGCGATGCCCCTAGTGCCGCCAAACGGTCCCGCGGCGCTCGTACTCCAGCACCATCTCGGTCCGCACAGCCACCTGTGGGCTGACGAACCGTTCCACCATCCACAGCGCCACATCCAGGCCGGACGTGATGCCACCGCCGGTGATCACGTTGCCGTCGTCGACCACACGCGCGTCGATCACGTTCGCGCCTTGCTCGGCGAGGTCGGCCTTCGCCATGTGGTGCGTGGTCACGTTGCGGTCCTTGGTGAGGCCGGCCGCCGACAACACCATCGTGCCGGTACAGATGCCCACCAGCACTGCCTTCACCCTGGCCAGCTTGGCGAGGAAAGCTTTGTCCTTGATCAGCTGGTGCACACCGGGCCCGTCTGGATCGTTGTAGCCACCACCGGGCACCACGAGGACGTCCGCCTTGTCCGGGGTCCAGCCGGACGGCACGGAGACCCGTGTCCCGTGACGGGCGGTGACCAGCCGCGGCCGGTCCGGCGTCACCTGGGTCACCTCGACGGCACCGTTGCTCAGCTGGCTCGCCAGACCGAGCACCTGGACGGGTGCGACGAAGTCCTGATCCTCGACGCCGTCGAACATCAGCACCTGCACCCGCAGCGTGGACCGCGGGCTGGACGGCGCCCGCTCCGCGGGTGGCGCCTGCTCCGCGGACTCGGAACCGGGTTCAGCGGCGGTGGCCGCGGCAGCACCCAAGCCCGCGGCTGCACCCAACGACAAGGCCGAAGCGCGCATGAAGGTACGACGTTCCATACCCGGATGCTCGGCCGATCACCGGGAAAAGTTCACGACGGCACGGCACATTGTGCATGTTGGCCACCGCGGAATGCCCGTTCGACCACCCGGTCAGCACGTCGCGGCCGTGATGTCGCATCGGCCGGGCACCGGGCTCGTGCACCCGGGCGCACCCTGAGGTTGCCGCGAGCGCGACGAGCTCCCCTGAGGTTGCCGCGAGCGCGGCAAGGCAGCGAAAGCCCGGGGAACGCGTCGACTCGCCTGCCCGTAGCGGCCGCCGGAAAGACACCCGAACGAGGGGTGTTCGCGGCCCGCAGGCCCAGCGACCGCCGTGATTTCGGCCACCCCACGTGCCCGCCGGTTCGGCCTCCCACCGCGCAACGCGCCGACGGACAAGCTCCGTTCCGCCGCTCCACCGCACTACAGTGCTTCTCTGCACCGTATCGGGTGATCAACTTCAGTACACGGCGACCAGGTGTCGAGACTGTCGTGGCGACCCGGTATCAGTGTGGATATCAGGGAGGTCGTGACGGTGCGCGTGCAGTGTTTGGAGAGCAAGACCGCCCCTGCGGGTGGCGACGGAGCGACGGCGGACGCAGAGGTTCTGGAAGGCGCACGAAACGAACGGCTCCCGGACGCCCCGCGGTGCGCAGGCATCGCGTGGCGCCTCGGCAAGCCGCGCCTGCTCGTCGACGCGGCCGAAGACCTCCCCCTCGAGCTGGGCAGCCGGTTCGCCGTGCGGCTGGGCGAGCGGCGCCAGTGCATCGGCACCTGGCACCTGGACGAGCGCAGGCCGTGCCCGTTCCAGGAGCCGCTGGACACGGCCACCACCAGCGCGCAGTGCCAGCCGTGCGCGGCGGCCGACCCGGGCCGCGCGGTGGCCAAGGACACCGTCCTGGACAACCGCCGCTTCCACCTGTACCTGGCCTGGTTCGGCCCCGGCCTGATCAAGGTCGGCATCTGCGCGGTGCATCGCGGCCTGAGCAGGCTGCACGAGCAAGGGGCGCTCGCCTCCACCTGGCTGGCCAGCGGCAGACACGGCCCGATCCGGCAGATGGAGAAGGCGATCGCCGAAGCGGGCATAGCGGTCGAGCGCTACCGGCACGACACCAAGACCTCCGCCTGGTGGGCGTACTCCACCCCGGAGCGGCGGCACAACGAGCTGCGCACCGCGCACCAGCGCGCCCAGGCGATCCCGAACTGGCCGAAGGACGTCGACCTGGCCCCGTGCCTGGTGGTCGACCACACCCACCTGTACGGGCTGGCCGATCTGCCGCTCGGCCTGGACCGGGCCGAGGCGCTGCAGCCGGGGGCCGTCGTCGCCGGGCGGCTGTGCTCGGTCATCGGCAGCAACCTGGTGCTGGACAACGCCAACGGCCCGGTGGTGGTGGACGCGCGACTGCTCGCCGGGTGGACGATCACCCCGGTGGAGGCGAACCGCGAGCACGGCGTGGAGCGCGCCAGCCTGCGCACCTCCGCCCAGCAGACGCTGTTCTAATCGCACGATGCGCGTCACTGATCGCACGATGCGCGTCCTGGTGATCGAAGACGACGAGGACCTCCGGCATGCGGTCGCCACGGACCTGGCGGCGGCAGGGCTGCAGGTGGATCAGGCGGGCGATCTCGCCCAGGCACACCGGGCACTCGAGTCGGCCGAGTACCACTGTGCGGTCTTCGATCGCATGCTGCCGGACGGGGACGCGATCACCTACGTACACCGGCGGCGGCAACAGGGCTGGGCCGTGCCGGTGTTGTTTCTCACCGCGCGCGATCAGCTCGCCGACCGGCTCGCCGGGTTCGAGCACGGCGGGGACGACTACCTGGTCAAACCGTTCGCGGTGGGGGAGATGACCGCCCGGGTGCTGGCGCTGTGCCGCCGCGCCGGAGCTGCCCGCCCCTCGGTGCTGCGGCTGGCCGACCTGGAGCTGGACAGCGCCCGCAGACAGGTCCGTCGCGCCGGCGTCCTGCTGACGCTGACCAGCAAGGAGTTCGCGGTCCTGGAGTACCTGGCGGCGCGGCCGGACCGGGCGGTGCCGCGCGCCGAACTGCTCGAGCACTGCTGGGGCGCCGCGGAGGATCCGATGTCCAACGTGGTCGACGTCGTGGTGATGCGGCTGCGCCGGAAGCTGGGCGAACCGAACCTGATCCACGCGGTGCGCGGGCTGGGTTATCGGCTGACCGATCCCACGCGCGGCGGGCGGTGATCTTTTTCCGCTACCTTCGGTATGTGCGCGTGCTGGTCACCGAGGACGACGAGGACTTGCGGATTGCCGTGGAGGCCGCGCTGCGCGCCGCCGGATTCGCGGTGGACGTGGCCGCCGATTTGCCGGAAGCCGACGAGGCGCTGGCGGTGAACGCCTACGACTGCGTGGTCTTCGACCGGATGCTGCCGAGCGGTGACGCCCTGGAGTACGTGCACAATCGGCGCCGAGCGGGCTGGCCGGTGCCGGTGCTGTTCCTCACCGCGCGCGACGCGGTGGCCGATCGCATCGCCGGCCTGGCCATCGCCGACGACTACCTGCTCAAGCCGTTCGCCATGCGCGAGCTGCTGGCCAGGGTGGGCAGCGTGTGCCGGAGGTCGGGCGCCGGGGTCGAACCGGATTCGGTGCTCCGCCACGGCGACCTGGTGATCGACGAGGCCAGGCGCGAGGCCTGGCGTGGTCAGCGGCAGCTCGCCCTGACCGGCAAGGAGTTCATCGTGCTGCGCACCCTGATCGCCGCCGGTGGGCGGCCGGTGCACCGCAAGGATCTGATCGCCGCGGCATGGGACGAGCTGGTGCCGCCGACGTCGAACGTGCTGGAGAGGGTCGTCGCCCAGCTGCGCCGCAAGCTCGGCGAGCCGCCGGTGGTGGTGACGATCCGCGGGGTCGGCTACGCCCTGGGGTGATCGCCGGCGCGCCGCCAAGAGGCGCTGACCTCCGGTCTCTGTGACGCTCGCTGAGTGGCGGCCCTCCCTTTGACCGGGCGTCTGCCACGCTCGCTTCGCGGCAACCTTCCCTCATCGGACGACTGCCACGCTCGCCTCGCGGCAACCTTCCCTCTTCAGGCGCCCGCCACGCTCGTTTCGCGGCGCCGCCCCGTTGGCGGCGCCAACGCTTCGGCACGACTACCGGCGCTGGCGGGCGGTCAGCCCCCGACCCCGCCTGCGCGGGAGCGAAACCTGGCCAGCCGCAACACGCCCCGACCGCCCCCTCCGCGAAACCAGGACCTGGCCAGCCGCAACACGCCCCGACCGTCATCTCCGCGGAAGCGGGCGCTGGACCGGGGGCTGCTCGGCCCCGACGTCGTCCGGTTTCCCGCGGCCCCGTACCTCACCCGTCCTCGGCGTACCTCATCCTTCCTCGGCTTGTCGCGCGATCCTCGCCTCACATGGCTTGCGGCTCGATCCAGCCCCGGTCCACCGCTTTGACCCCGGCCTGGAATCGGCTGCGCGCACCCAACCGGTTCATCATGTCCGCCATGGCACGGCGCACCGTGCGCACCGACACGCCGAGACGGCTGGCCGCGGTGACGTCGGTGCACCCGGCGGACAGCAGGGTGAGCAGGGCCCTTTCCCGTTCGTTCAGTCCGTGTTCGGACGGCTGCTCGGTGGCATTCCAGGGGACCGCGGTCGCCCACAACCGGTCGAACAGCTCGACGGTGGTCGTCACGATGCTGGGCAGCTGGAACAAGACCAGCCCACACGGCCCCTGGGCCGGTGTCTCCCTGGGCAGCAGCACTCGTGACCCGTCCACCACGAGCGCGTCGACCGGCACCGACGGCGCGGTCCGGATCTCCGCACCAGCCGCGGCGAGCACGCCGAGCTGTCGGGCGATCCGGGGCATCGACCGTGCCCGGTCCGGGTACAGCATCCGGTAGCGCACGCCCCGGCGTAGGTTCTCCTCATCGCAGGGGCGTGGCAGGACCAACGGAGCTTCCGGCACGGCAGCGGAACATCCCACCAGAACGTCGCGCCTCGCGCCCATGACGGTCGCGTCGACGACGGCCCGCGTGGCCGGACGGGCTGGGTTGATGCGGCGAACGGAGGGAATCGGGCGCACAGTCGTTTCGATCGTCACAACGAGACTCCTCCCCTGAGCACCAGTGCGGCCGACTGTCCGGGGCCGGCGTGCGGCTCGCGTACACCACCGACTGCCGATCACTGTCGCGCAAGGCACATGAGGATTTGATGACACGCACTGCCGGGAATCGGCCGGAACATCACATCGCTGTGCACATCCTGGGGGAGGACTGTGGACAACTTGTGGACAGCAGGTGATCGTGCCTGCTCACAGGCCCGTCGAGTTGTCCACACCTGTGGACAACTATCCACAGCGGGGCACTTGTCCACAGCCTGGCCCGGCGCACGGGCGCGTATGGCCCGCCGCCGCCCATACTCCGTGAACGAGTCGGATGCCCCGACCGGATGACCGGAAGCGGTCACCTGGACACCGCAGTTATACGGGCGTATAAACCAGGAGTGTCGAAAGGGAGAGCCGATGACCACCACCACCGACGCTCGCGTTCAGCACCTGCCGACACCACCGGGCCCGAAGCTGCCCGGTGCGATCCAGACGTTCCTGTTTCCCTACCGGCACCTGGTGATGCCCCGGCTCCGCAAGCGCTACGGCGACGTGGTGTCCGTGGAGCTGTTGGGCAGGCCCTCGGTGCTGCTGTACACGCCCGAGCTGAACAAGGTGGTGTTCTCCGGTTCCCCGGAGGTCTTCCACGCCGGTGAGGGGAACCGGGTGCTGCGCCAGATCATGGGCAAGCACTCGGTGCTCACGCTCGACGAGGACGCGCACCGCCGGATGCGCAAGCTGCTCATGCCACCGTTCCACGGGGCGGCGTTGCGCGGCTACCGAGAGACGATGACCGCGCTGGCGGTGGCCGAGGCGGACAGCTGGCGACCGGGGGCGGTGTTCTCCGCGCACCAGCGGATGAACCAGCTGACCCTGGAAATCATCCTGCGCGTGGTGTTCGGTGTGGTGGAAGGGCCGCGGCTGGACGATCTGCGCCGGTCGATCACCAAGCTGGTCACCCAGCCCATGCCGGTCTACATCGGCGAGTTCGTCCCCTCGCTGCGGAAGTTCGGCCCGTGGCGGCGGTTCCGGGAACTGGTCGCGCACGTGGACGGCCTGCTGTATGCCGAGATCGCGGAGCGGCGGCA
>NZ_PKFA01000016.1:0-18497 GCF_002919275.1 Thermocrispum sp.
CTTGTTCTTGTCCCCACCACCGGTGCTCGAACTGCTCTCCGCGCTCCCACTGCCGTCGAACTTCGGCGGCTCGGCAAACACCGGCGCCTTCGACACCGTCGTGTACGTAGAATTGTCGAAATTCGCCGCCACCCGCGCCGCCTGCTCGTGCGCCTCCTGACTCCGCTTCTGCTTGTCGAAAGCCCCCAGCAGAATCGACACCGAATCGAACGGATCATTCGCCGAACGAGCCCGCCTCATCTCCTCATCCCACGAGAACGGAACCGGATCCGGCATCGCATTCCGGAACGTCTCCGACGCATCCGCCTGCGCAGCAACCACCTCGGACGCAAGCCGAGCGTTCTGCGACGACGCATCCGCATACTGCGCCAACTGACTCCCATACGACGCAGCAGCGTCCGCGGCATCCCCCTCCCAAGCACCACGCAGGATCTTGACCGCCTGCGAGACGGCGGTGTTCATCTCTTTGTAGGCATTGCTGACTTCGAAATACGCGTTCGAAATCTGACCAACGTCTCCAGGCTCGTTGTCGTCAACAGACCATCTCTTCAAATTCTCGTGCGGAACACCGAGGTAGTTGGTATTCGGCACACCGGGAACCCGCACGTACTCCACATCACCCGAGCTGGCTTCGGCGATCGCCTGCTCTGACAGTCGATCCGCCCGTGTGTCCGCGGTGATCGACCCGACGATCCTGTTCAAAAGCTCGTCGAAAAAGCCACCCTCTTCAGCAGCAAGCGTCTGCAGGTCCCGAATGAACTGCTCCCGCTCATGCGGCGGAACGTTCTCCTTCAGCCACTCGTCCTGCTGATCCTCCGGCAACGACGCCAGATGCTCCAGCTCAGCACGCCGCCTGTCACTGACCATCACACTCCCCCTCCGCTACGAAACCGGCTCAGGCAGCTTCGGCTCGATCATCTCCGCGGCTCGATCAGCCAGCGCGCAAGCTCGTTCCGTGCCGGCCGTCGATGAGGTGTAGATGTCCACCCGCCCCGAGCCCGCAGCGAAACCAAGCGTGCATTCACCTTCCGCCGCGTCCGCGGCGATCATCTTCGCCGGCCGGCCATCGACCTCGCCCGTCTGGATGGATCCCGTCGTGATGATGTCCAATTCATCGACCGACTGACCAGGACGAAGACGGACGGTCATCATGAAAAAGTCGTCGTCCGCGCCCATCGCTTCTCTATTTGACCAACGACAGTTCTTGCCGCTGGTGGATACGAAATCCAGATTGTCAGCCAACTCGGCGAGTTGACTTTCCGAGAGCAGCCCGCAAGGGTCGATCGATTCCAGACTCTCGTTCTGTTCCGGCTCGCCAGCCGCCGGCGGAGACGGCTGCTGCGGAGCCTCAGCCGACGAAGGTGGCTGAGGCGCGACATCTCCATTCTTTGCCGAGACAGCGCGACCAGCTTCTTCGCCGCACGCCGCCAGCGACAAGAGCACCACACTGCCGATAACGAACTGTCGCAAGTTGGTCAGCCCGCGCACTGTCAGTCGCTCCCACGGAATCTGCCGGCAGCGTCATCGTCCAATCGCCGATAGTTCTTCATGGCGGCGTCGATTCCCTCGCGATAGAGTTCCAGAACTTTCAATGTCGACGCCAAAGCTTCGACAGCCGACCTACCACCCTCCAGATAGGCCTGTCTCGCCGCGTGCGCAAAATCGCTGGAGCCAATCTTGGGTTCATGAGCCAGCTCCCTGGCACTCTGCAGCGTCGCACGCACGTCTACCTCTGCGACACGAAGGTAGTTCAACGCCTTCTTTGCCTGGTCGGGATCGACGGCGAACTTCCCGGCCTTGGCGGCGTTGCGGAACGCCTCTGCCCCCTTGATGGCCGCGGAGTTCTGTGCGGCAGAGCCGAACAGAGCCTCGAGGCTGCCAGCGGAAACGGCCGGCCCGGTGGGGACGAAAGCCATGCGTACAACCCCCCTCACGCTCGGTGTGCGGCGGCCAGTCTACCAGCCCCAACCAGCAGAAATGGACACTTCGGACGAGCTTTCACCCCGCCCGCACCGTCGACCCTCACAAGATCGAGTCTTCGCGATTCGTTGCCCATTGCCGACTCCTGACCGCGTTTCGGGATCCGGACGCGTGGAACCCGCCGTCTCCTTCGGCTCGATGACTTGGACGGCCGAGACGAAGCTCCCGTTCCGCACCAATCACTCCAGATGCGCGGCCAGGGTCCGCTGCAGGTACGAGGCGATGCGGCGGCTGTCGCCGGGATGCAAAGTCAGGTACGGCGGATCGCCGTCGATGGTGGTGTACCAGCGCCCAGGGCCGGAACCGTTCTCCTGGTCGAAATCCCACCAGGTCAGCCGGCACACCTGCGCCCAGCGCGACACGCCCCGCCTGGACTTCCGCACCTGGGCGTTGATGGCACCGAACCCCAACCGCGGCCGCGCGAACAGCCGCAGCACACCGCTGCCCTCGCTGGCTCGGCTCGGGCGCACTCGGGCCATGGCCATCGGATCGAACTCGTCGTCGTCCTGGCCGTAACGCGGTTCCTCCGACGAGCCGGCCATCGGCATGCGCTCTTCGGCGCCCTGGCCTGCCGGAATGTCCGGCAGCATCGACAACAGCTCCGGGATGATCGCCGCCGGGCGCACCGAACGGACGACGATCGCATTGCCCTCCTGATGAGCGACCACGGCATCCTGGCCGTCCGTGCACGCACGTGCCAGAACAAGCGCGCCGTCGACATCCCCGCTCAGCGCGATCGCCACAGGCGCCCGGGCCAGCACCACGAGCATGTCCTCGACCTGCGAGTTCACCCGCCCGGCGTCGACGACACCGCTGCGTTCCAGCACCCGGTAGGTGGCTTCCCGCAAACGCTGGCGTTCGTCCATGGTCTCGCCGACCGACGGTACGTCGAACGGCTGCGGCGGGCGCCCCAACTCGAGGTCTTCGAACAGGAAATCGACGGCTGGCAGTGACAAACGCGCCGAAACCAACCCGGTCCTCCCCCAGGATGCTTCTCTCCCTGCCTGACCGTAGCGCAGCCCGCACCATCGGAAGCGGCATTACCGCCAAATCACTCACCGGTCAGGCATCTCACGGGTGACGGACGGACCCCAACGGGCAGCTCCTTTTGCACGGGATCCCCGCCGGTCGAGGCAACGACCTGTCGTCCGGTCGAGCGATGCCCGAGCGGACAGGGAGCTGGCCACGAAGGACTGAACGCCGTAGGCGACGTCGACGCGGGGTCTGGTGCGCACCGCAGCCAGGCACGCAAAAGGCAGAAGCCGTGGACGACGTCGCCAATTTGGCGATGCTGGACCGCGCCGGAGCCCAGGCGCTCAGGAACCGCCCGCACGGTGCCGAGACTGCCGATACTGCTCCTTCTCCACCTCGTTCAACGGCCGCCCGAGCCGCTTGACCTCCGGTTTGAGGTGGCACCCGGCGTCCACCCGCAGCACCACCCTGTCCTGCGGATTCACCATCAGCCGTACCGCCGCGCCTTTGCCGTCGGACAACTGGAACACCCGGCTGACCGGGCCGTCCACGTCCAGCACCGCCTGCCGGAACCCGTGCTCCCCGGCGACGTCACGCAGCACCTGCTTGGCCGCCTGCCACTGTTCCGGCTCGAGCGGCCCCATGGTGAACCACAACGGCATCCCGAAAGTCGACGCGTTGAACGGGTGCACGTCCGGGAAGTCCCCACACGGGGCCTCACTCGCCGTCGCCGGGTCGGTCTCCCATGCACCGAGCCCCAGCCGCTCGCTCAACGCGGCACGGATCCTGGCCTGCATCCGCTCGTACAGCTGCCTGGCCTGCTCGGTGTCCGGCCGGCTCATCAGCTCGGCGAACTGCTCTTCTGGACTCATCTCGCTCTCGCCACGCTCGTCCGCATCACCGGGTGTCCACGTGCTCTCGCGGCGGCTGCTTCTCGATCAGCAGGTCGTGCCGCCCGGTGATCACCGCCGCGGTGTTGTACTCGCTGGTCGCCTTCACCCGGTCCGCCTCGGTGTATCCGCTGTGGCCCTCCGAGCCGGCCAGCGGATCCCCGTCGACGGTCACCGCGTCATCGGTGTCCAACTGCCGCACACCGTCGTAGTGCTCGGGGTTGCCCCCGTACCACCCGGTGCCGGCGATCAGGTCGCCGTCCGTGCGCATGTTGTACAACTCGCCAGGCGGCACCTTCAGGCCGTCGTCGCCGTTCCACCCCGGCGAGCCTTGCGACACGAACGCGTCGACCGCATCGGTCTCCCGCAGTGCCAACGCGGTGGTCAGCGAGCCGTAAGAATGGCCGATCGCGGTGACCCGGTCCGGCGGGTGGTCCATCCGGCTCGCCTGGAGGCCTTCCAGCTCCGCGGCCAGACGCTTCGCACCGTCCTCGGCGCGGTCGTCGAAGATGCCCTCCACGATCTCGTCGACGCTGGTCTTCGGCGGCAGGTAGTCCATCCACACCACCGTCGCCACCGTCTTGTCCGTCCCGACGAGCATGTCCTGCGCGTACTGGGTGACCTCGCGCAGCTCGTCGACGTACCGATTCATGTTGTCCTCGACCGCGGAGTTCATGCCCGGCGTGTGCACGGCCACGTAGTCCGCGTTGTCGACATCGCCGATCGCCACCGCGGCACGAACCCGCTCACCCGAGGTGTCCAGCGAGATGATCGAGTTGTGCTCCGCCTGGCGTTCGAGCACGTCGAGCGCCTTGAGCTTGTCGTCGATGTGCCGCAGGTCGGAGATCGTCTGTCCGATGCCCACTTCGCGGGCCCGTTCCAGCACGAACTTCCAGTCGCGCAGGTTCTCCCGCAGCTCAAGCAGCCGTTCCCGCTCGATCGCCAACCGGTTGACGTTGGCCTCGTGCCGCGCCTGGTACGGGATGCCCTTGAGGTTGCCGATCACCTCCGGCCGGTGCGCGATCAGCCACGCGCGTTCGGAGTCGGACAGCGTGTCCCACCACGCCTTGTTCTGCGCCGGTGTGCCGTTCTCCGGCGGATCGGGCACGGTCGACTGACCCGACTCGGCGCCAGCCTCGGCGGCCTTGGTCATCGTCTCCGAGTCACTGTGGCCCTTGCCGTCGAGCACCGACTGCATGACCATCGTCAGGTCCGCGTCGATGTCCAGTCCGGTGCGGACGATCTGCTCCACCTTGGCTTCCAGGTGAGCGCGCACGTCCGGGTCCTGGCTCGGCTCACCGTCCGGACGGGGACGAACCACACCGTCGGCGATCTCGTACCCGTGCGCTCGAGCGAACTCGGCCGCCGCGTGCATCGCGTCGTGCAACCGCTGCAGACGCTCGGCCGCGTCGTCGACGGCGGCCTGCAGCATGGCGAATTCCTCCACCCGATGCAGAACGCCGCGCTCGATCTCGGCCAGCGACCGCCGTGCCGCCTCGGCCGCTTCCCCTTCCCACTCCTGGGGTGTGGCCGCCGCCCGCAGCTCGGCTTCCGTTCCTTTCAACCGCCGCAGCTCAGCCGCCAGGTCGTCGCCCACTGCCCGCAGCGCGGCAGGGTTCCACCCCGCGATGGTCTCCCAGTCGCCCACGAGTCACTGCTCCCGCTCGGCGCCCGGGGCCAGTCCGGTGAAGTCGGCCACGCCCTTCTGCTCGCCGCCGTCGTAGCGATCAGCGGCCGCGATCAGGTTCTGCGCACGCTGATCCAGCGACGACACGCTCCGCTTCAGCCGTTCTTCCCAGTAGTCACTCACCCGCGTCGCGTACTTCGCCGCGCCGGAGGAGGGCATGGCCTCCGCGATCGGGTCCGCCACCCGCGGATCGACCACCCGAAGCTCGGCCGCCACGTCCTCCGAACCACGCGCCGCGGCTCGCAGCGACCGCGGTTCGACACCGATGTCCGGCATGTCCGCACCCCCTGCGTCCCTGGTCCGCACAGGATGGCACACGCCGCCGCGCGACGGGGGTGCTTTCGGTGAAGCCGATCGGCAACGGCTGCCCGTGGCGAGCCGTTACTCCTCGGAGGCCGCGATTCCGGTCCCGATCTGGCACGCCACGCCGGTCCCGCCGATACCGCAATACCCCATCGGGTTCTTGTGCAGGTACTGCTGGTGGTAGGTCTCGGCGTAGTAGAACGGCCCGGCCTGCGCGAACTCCGTGGTGATCGGCCCCAGCCCCGACTCGGCCAGCGCGGCCTGGTAGCTCTTCGCCGACGCCTCAGCGGCCGCGCGCTGCTGCTCGTCGGCCCAGTAGACGGCCGAGCGGTACTGCGTGCCGACGTCGTTGCCCTGCCGCATGCCCTGCGTCGGGTCGTGGTTTTCCCAGAACACCTTCAGCAGCTGCTCGTAGCTGATCTGCTGCGGACGGAAGACCACGAGGACGACCTCGGCGTGCCCGGTGCGCCCGGTGCACACCTCCTCGTACGTCGGATTCGGCGTGTACCCGCCGGAGTACCCGGCCGCGGTCGCATGCACCCCGTCCAGCTGCCAGAACAGCCGCTCGGCTCCCCAGAAGCAGCCCATGCCGAACACCGCCGTCCTGGTGTCCGACGGGAACGGCGGCTTGATCGAGGTGCCCAGCACGGCGTGGTTCGGCTCGACCGGCAACGGTTCACTCCGCCCCGGCAGCGCCTCGTCGGCGGAGACCATCGTGGTCTTGTCACGGGAAAGCCACATACCCCCAGCATGCCACCGTCGGCCGATGAACACGTTCGCCGATTTCATACGTGTTCGTTCGGACCCTGATCCTGGCATCGTTATGCTGCGCACACGGCGGGAGAGGACTGGACATGAGCTGGCAAGAGGAACTACGCCGGCTGGACGCCGACCTCGCGGCTGGCAGGCTGACCAAGGATCAGTACGTCCTGCGCCGGGAAGAGCTGCTGGCCCAGGCATCAGCCGCCCCCGGCATGCCGTACACCACCGCGTCTCCGGCGTCCACGGCAGGCAACTCGGCCGCGCCGGCAGCGCAGCAGACGCCGGACAACCCGAACCTCATCCGGCCGGGCAGGCCCCCGGTGCCAGCGCACGAGCTGCTGGCGACCAACCGGCCGACCACCGCGCCGAGCCCGGCCGACTTCCAGCCCACCGAGGCCATCCCCTTCCCACCACACGTTCAGGCCCCAGGGCACGCCCAGAGCTCCGCGCCCACCGCGCCGTACCAACAGCCCGCGTCCGATGCCGTCACCCAGCCGGCGCCGCCGCCTGCCCAGCAGACGGAACCGCACGCCGTCTCGCCCACTGGCCTCGGCGGGCCGGACGGCAAGCGATCCGCCGGTGAGTCCACCAAGAAGCCCGACACCCGGCTCGCCCAGGCGGACGACTCCGGAAAGCCTGCCAAGATTTCCATGCTGGTCGGTCTCGGTGCGGTGGTCGCCATCCTGATCGGCGCCGCCCTGTGGTGGGTGAACTCCACCGACCGCACCGCAGGCCAGACCAGCGCGGCGCCCCCGCCGGCGGCCTCGACGCCGTCGCAAACCCCCACCATCGCACCGTCGTCGACCCCGCAGGCCGGGTCGGCGGACAGCGGCAGCACCCCGTCCGGGCTGGTCGACCAGCTGCCGCAACTGCCGGGCGTGCTCAACCGCAACAGTGGCACCTACACCCCGAAGCAGGCTGCCGACCGCAATCTCTTCGGCGCCGACGAAGCCCAGCTGCTGCAGACCCACGGCGTGCAGAGCGTGACGTGGAAGGGCTCCAGCCGACGGGCCGGGGACACCGACCTCTCCTACGTCGTGCTGGTCGCGGAGAACTCGTCCCGGGAGAAGGCGGAATCGACCGCCGCCGCGATGCGTCAGCTGAGCGCCAGCCGGGTGCCCAAGGTGAACGGCCTACCCGGCTACACGGGCCTGGCGACCTACCGGAAGACTTCCGACGAGAGCAGCGTGTACCGGGTCATCTACACGTCCGGGAACAAGACCATCCGGCTCGGCGTCGCGGCCACCCCGGGTGGCGACGACAAGCTGCTCGAGGAAGAAGTGACCGTCCTGCTCGACGAGATCACCAGGACGCTACCGCCCAACAAGGGGTGATCGGTGGGAGTCGAACGCAACCGCTCGACCTGGGAACGCCTTGGCAAGGACGACCCGCTGTGGGCGATCATGCCCTACCCGGCGGAGAAGAGCGCCAACTGGGATCTCGACGAGTTCATGGCCACCGGCGTGGCCGACATCGAGCTGGTGGTCAAACACCTGGCCGAGCACTCGTTGCGCCTGCACGGACGGGTGCTGGATTTCGGGTGCGGGGTGGGCAGGCTGACCAACGCCATCGCCGAGCAGCCCGACGTCACGTCGGTGGTCGGCGTCGACGTCGCCTCGTCGATGGTCGAGCGCGCGCGGCAGTACAACCGGCACCCGGACCGCGTCGAGTTCCATGCCTACGACGGGACGCTGCTGCCGTTCGCCGACGGCGAGTTCGACTGTGCGGTCAGCCTGGTGGTCATCCAGCACGCCCCGCCGCTGGCCCAGCTGCGCTACCTGGTGGAGCTGAACCGGGTCGTCGCCCCTGGCGGTGTCCTCGTGGTGCAGGTCGTCACCGAGCCGCGGCTGCCCGACCCGCTGCCCGCCGAGGCCCTGCGCGCCCGCTTCGAACCGTTCGCCGTGCCCGCATGCCTGCGCCCGGGCGAGTCCGCACGCCTGACGGTGCGGCTGCACAACGACAGCTCCGCGGTGTGGCCGTCGGGTGTCCGGCTGCGCCTGGGCAATCACTGGCGACGCGGCGACGAGATGGTCGTCCGGGACGACGGGCGCGCCGACCTGCCGTCGGACGTGCCGCCGGGCGGGACGGTCGAGCTGCCGCTGACCGTGACCGCACCCACCGACCCCGGCACGTACCAGCTCGAATTCGACATGGTTCAGGAACTCGTCACCTGGTGGTCGGAGGCGGGCAACCCGACGCACCGCGTCGGCGTCGACGTCGTGGGAGAGCCGGTACCGGTCCCGGAGGAACGTCCCGACGACGTCACCCGAGGCGTGGAAATGCACGCCGTGCCAGACCACCTGGTGCGCGACATCGTGCACCACTGCGGCAATCAGGTCATCTCGCGCGTCGAGGACCATTACTCCGACGGCTTCTGGGACAGCTACACCTACGTGATCCGCATCGGCGGTTAGGTCACGACTTGGTAGGTCCCTGCGCCGTCGTTTCCCGGTCCGGAGAGAATGTGCCAGTCTCGCGTGTCAGCGCCGCACGACAGCGCCACACGACGATGCGGTACGGGGTGCGGTGCGGTTGACGTACGACTGGCGGTACGACTGACGTACGACTGAAAGGCCCGAAAGGGGGTGCCAGGGGTGTCCTGGCAGGAGGAGCTGCGCAAGCTCGACGAGGACTTCTCGGCCGGCAAGATCACGGCCGACGAGTATCGGGTCCGTCGTGATCAGGTGCTGTCTTCGGCCGTCGCGCCACAGGGGGACGACGCGGGCGGCGCCAACGCCGAGGCCACGCAGATCGTCGGCCCTGCGCAGCAGCCCCAGCAGCCCGGCGATGCCGACTCCACGCAGCTGGTGTCGCCACCGGGCCAACCGGACGCCTCGGACGCAACGCAGGTCGTGCAGCCGCCGCCTGCGGACCCGACGCCGAAGTACTCGCCGGACGCCACGCAAGCCGTGTCGTGGAACGCGCAGCCACCGGGCGCGCCGTATCCGCCGTCGCCGCCGTACGGGACCCCGCAACCGCAGTCCGGGGGCTTCCCGCAGCAGCCGCCGTCCCCGCCCGGCGGTTTCCCGCAGCAGCCGGGATACCCGCCGCAGCAGGCGGCCTGGGGTCAGCAGCAGCAGCAAGCGGAACCGCCGGTGTGGGGCGGCGAGGAGTTCCCGCCCATCGCACCGCCGACCGAGCCCGACTGGGTGGCGCAGGGCCCGGAGTTCGACGACGACTCCGACGAGAAGGGCCGCGTCGGCAAGATCATCGGCGCGGTGGTGGCCGTCGTGGTGCTGGCAGGCATCGGCATCGGCGCCTGGCTGCTGTGGGGCAAGGACTCCACCCAGCCCGCCGCCGACGACAAGCAGACCACCCAGCAACAACAGCAGCCCGGGCCGAGCGGTGAGGTCAGCCCGCCGCCGACCTCACCCACCGAGGAGCCGGACCCGCTGCCGATCGCCGAACTGCCGGGTCGCGCCGAGAAGCACCCGGAGGTCAGCACGTTCGAGGACATGCCGGAGCGGAACTACTTCAACAAGAAGGAGCTGGCCGCCTACCGCAAGGCGGGCGCCGGCGACACCAAGTTCCACGTCCAGCACCTCGGCGAAGCCGGTGACGTGACCATCGTGCTGGCCGCGACGGACTCGGCGCAGCAGGGCGAGGCCGCGGTCAAGGAGCTGCGCAAGATCCAGATCGACAACAACGCCAAGCCGATGAAGAACGCCCCGGCGAACGTGGAGGTCACCGAGATCACCACCGACCGGGGGTCGGAGATCCGCGGGCACTACCTGAGCGGCAACGTGATCGTCCGGATCGAGCTGCGCAGCGAGAAGGCCCTCAGCGAGGCACGCACCGAGTTCCTGACGGTGCTGAACGCGCAGCTGGAGGAGCTGCCCGCCGATGGCAGCTGAGCAAGCGATCAGCCCAGCCGCCGCGCGGGTGACCGCCTGCACGGTCGTGGCACGCAACTACCTGCCCGCGGCTCGGGTGCTGGCCCGCTCCTACCGCGAGCACCACCCGGACCACGAGTTCGTCATCGCGGTCATCGACGCCGACACCCCCGCCGTGGCCGCGGGCCCGGACCTGTCCGAGGTCACCGAGGCACGCGTGATCGGCCCTGCGGAGTTCGGCATCGACAAGCAGGACTACCTGCGGATGGCCACCGCCTACGACGTCACCGAACTGGCCACCGCGGTCAAGCCGTACGTGCTGCGGGAGCTGCGTCGCGCGGGCCGGGACGTGGTGATCTACCTGGATCCGGACATCACCGTGTTCCGGCCGATGCCCGAAGTGGCCGAGCTGGCCATGCGGCATCAGCTGGTGCTCACGCCGCACTTCACCGAGCCGCTGCCGCGCGACGGGCTGGAGCCGGACGAATCGGTGATCATGGGTACCGGGGTGTTCAACCTGGGCTTCGTGGCCACCGGGCCCGGCTCGGAGGAGTTCCTGGACTTCTGGGCCGAGCGGCTGCGGCACGACGCCATCGTGGCCCCGGAGCAGCAGCTGTTCACCGATCAGCGGTGGGTGGACCAGGTACCCGCGTTGTTCGAGCACACCGTGCTGCGCGATCCGGGCTTCAACGTCGCCTACTGGAACCTGCACGAGCGGCCGCTGGCCAAGGCCGCCGACGGTACCGTGACCGCGGGCGGGTCGCCACTCCGGTTCTTCCACTTCAGCGGCTACCGGCCGGAGCGTCCGTGGCTGCTGACGTTGCACTGCGCCCGCAGGCCGCGCGTGCTCCTGTCCGACCATCCGGTGCTGCGCGAGCTGTGCGACTCCTACGGCGCCGCCCTGCGCGAAGCGGGCTACGCCGAGACGCTGGAAGCCATCCCTTACGGCTACGCCACCTTCCCGGACGGCACGCCGCTGACCCGCGCCATCCGGCGGGTGTTCCGGGCAGGCTGGGTTCTCGCCGAAGGCCCGGACGTCAATCTGCCCTCGCCGCGTCTCCGCCCGGAAATCCCACCGCACGCGTTCGGTCCGGACGGCGGGACTGCGCTGCGCGAATGGCTCACCTCGCCGGAGGACCAGGCCCAGGCGGCTGCCGGGTTGCACCGGCTGGCCATGGCCGCCTGGCACAGCAGGGTCGACCTGCAGCTGGCCTTCCCCAAGCCCACCGGGCCCGACGCGGAGGCGTTCCGGCACTGGTGCGCGGGGTCCGGGGTGAAGGAGGGCTTGCTTCCGGAGTGGGCGGTGCCGGAGGACCCGCCGCCGATGGCCCGCCCGGTGGACGAGTTCGGGGTGAACCTGGCCGGTTACCTGACCGCCGAACTGGGCCTGGGCGAGATGGGCCGCATCGTGCACGAGGCCATCACCCGGGCGGGCATCGACGTGATCTCGGTGGTCGAGGAGCGGTCGCTGTCCAACCGCACCGGCGTGCGTCACAAGGGGACCGTCGGCCGACCGCGTTTCCCGGTGACCGTGCTGGCGGTGAACGCCGACCAGACGCCGGTGATCCTGGCCAACTACCCGGAGCTGGCCCACGAGCGCTACGTCATCGGCCTGTGGGCGTGGGAGCTGGAGGACTTCCCCTCCTGGCAGCACGACGCCTTCGACATGGTCGACGAGGTGTGGACGATCAGCGAGTTCTGCCGGGAGGCCATCGCGGCGGCCGCCACCGTCCCGGTGAAGACCATCCCGGTTCCGGTGCGGGACCCGGGCGCACCGGTCGACCGGAAGCGCAAGCCCGGAGACCCGGTGCGGTTCCTGTTCGCGTTCGACTTCAACTCGGTCGGGGAGCGGAAGAACCCGTGGGGCCTGGTCAAGGCCTTCCAGCGTGCCTTCCCCGAACGTGACGACGTGCGGCTGACCATCAAGGCGATCAACGGGGACAAGAACCCGCACAACGCGGAACGGCTCCGGGTGCTCGCCGCGGGCGACGACCGGATCGAGCTCGTCGAACGGTATTTGAGCGTCGAGGAACTGGACGAGCTGTACCGCAGCGCGGACTGCTACGTGTCACTGCACCGCTCGGAAGGGTTCGGGCTGACGGTGGCCGAGGCGATGGCCCGGGGCCTGCCGGTGATCAGCACCGACTACTCGTCCACTACGGAGTTCTTCGACGAACGCACCGGGTGGCCGATCCCGTACCGGCTGATCCCGGTCGGGAAGGGCAACTTCCCGTACCACGCCGACGCGGTGTGGGCGGATCCCGACCTCGACGCGGCGGCCGCGGCGATGCGGGAAGTGGCCGACGACCCCGAGGAGGCCGCGCGCCGCGGCCGGGCAGCCCGCGAGCACGTGCTGCGCACCCGCACGATGAAGGCCGCCTCCGAGTGGATGGCCACCCAGCTGCGCCAGGCGTATCAGAAGTGGCAGGCCCGGCGCGCCGCCGCTGCGGCGCAACCCGCGGTGGTGGATCCGCTCGACCCGTTGCGCGCGGCTCGCGGCAAGGTCGAGCAGCCGCCGGACCCGCACACCGCGTCCCGGCTTCCCGGCGCCCCGGCCATGCGCAAGGCCGTGCTGCGCGTCCTCGACCACTACGACGTGCACCAGCGCGGAATCCACTCGGCGATCGCCGACAGTGTCGAGCAGTCCGCGGCGTTGCTGCTGTCGCGCATCGAAAGCCTGGAAGCGCGGCTGGCCGCGCAGGAGACCATGCTGTCCGAGCGGATCCAGGCCGAGGTCGACCGGGCGGCAGGCCCGGCGGTGAAGCGGGCCGGGCACGCCATGCGCGAGGTGACCAGCGTGCGGGACCAGCTCGAGCAGCTGCGTGCTGCCCAGGAGCATGTGGCGTCCACGTCCGACCTGGACAAGCTCAACGACCGGGTCCAGCAGAGCGAACGCTGGACGCACGCGATGTTCGCCTCTCGGGACGAACGTGCCGACACCGTCGAGCACACGCTGCAGACGTTGCGACGCGAGATCGATGCGGTGCACGAAGCCGCCCGGATGCTGCACGCCCCGGTGCCCGACGGCATGGACGTGGTGCTGTGCGACGCGGGTGCCCTGCTGCTGCCGCAGGACACCGTGGTCCGGGAGTGGATCGCCTATCACCGTTCGTGGGAGGAAGCGGAAGCCGCGCTGCTGCGGAAGCTGATGAGCGAGCGTCCCGGCGCATTCGTCGACGTCGGAGCGCACGTCGGCTATCACACGCTGCGGCTGCTGCGGTCATGCCCGCAGGTCGAGAAGGCCGTCGCGGTCGAAGTTCACCCGACGAACTTCGCCTGCCTCGAGCGCAACGTGGCGGCGAATCTGCCCACCTCGATCCGGGACCGCGTGCACGCCATTCAGGTCGCGGCTTGGGACGCGGACGGCGTGGTCGAGCTGATCAGCCCGGACTCCGGCAACAGCGGCGATCACCGGGTTCGGGCCGTTCGCTCCGCCGACTCCGAGGTGGGCGTGCCGGCCGTGCGGCTGGATCAGGTCCCCGAGATACGGGACGCCTCGGTCACCGTGGTCAAGGTGGATCTGCAGGGGCGTGACCACCGTGCGCTGGCCGGCTTGGCCGAGGTGCTGCGCCGCGACAAGCCCGAGGTGGTGTGCGAATTCTGCCCGGACGCCATCGAAGAACTGGGCGACGATCCGCGCGCGGCGTTGACGGGGTACCGGGAGCTGGGATATGTCCCGGTGATTGTGGGCACAGACGGGCCGGAAGAGGGTTCCGTCGACGACGCTGAACTCGTACGGTTGGCGCGCGCCGAGGAAACGGGATTCCTCACGTTGTGGCTGCATCCGCGCTGACCCACCGGAGGCGCCTTGGGGGTAGGCGATGAGGTCGACGAACGCAGGTCGGATCGTCACGACCGTCGTCGCCGCGGTAGCGATCATCGCCCTGGGCGTCTGCGGATGGATCGCGTGGGGGCAGTACGTGCCGCTCAAGCACGCCAGGGGCACTCCCCCGATCGGCGAATCGGGCCGGTCACCGGTGGACCCGCTGGCCGTCGCCGAGATCGGTGGGGCGAAGGAGAACTATGCGCAGGTGGACTCGCTCGCCGCGGTGGCGGGTCAGCGCATGCTCACCAGGGACGAGCTGCTGGCGTTGTACACCAACGGCGGTGGCCGGGTGCGTTTGGCGGTGAGCAGGTACGACGTGGGCAAAGCCATCGTGCTGCTGGTGCAGATGCCCAGCAGGCAGGATGCCCGCACGGCGCTGGACGAGCTGGCGAAGCTGCAGGACGACTACGGCTTCGAACGGGTGACCAGGCGCGTGCCGAAGGGCGTGCACGCCGGGGTCATCGGCGGGAAGAACCCGGCCGAGCCGGGCGGCCGAGCGCACTACCAGCACGACGACATCCTGGTGCGGGTGGAATTCCGGGGGCCTCGGCGTGCGTCGGCCGAGGCGAAGTTCTTCCAGGTCCTCGAGGCACAGGTGCGGGCGGTCGAGCCGGATGACTGACACCACGCGGCTGTGGCGGGAACCCGAGCGGACGGGGTTCTCGCGGGTCGCGCCTGTGCCGCAGGCCGGCTTCGATCCCAGGGCCGACCCGACGAACTGGCAGACGCAGCCGATCCCGGCGGTGCAAACGGCGACCACGGCACGGCCGTCGCAGCCACCACGGCCGGCGGGCATGTACGTCATGGCGGCGGCCGGTGTCGTGCTTGTGCTCTACAGCTACTTGGTGGCGTTGTGGCCGGTGCGGCACGGTTTCACTCCGGACGTGGTGCTGGCGACCCGGGAGTGGTTGTCGTTCCCGCTGGGCGTCGGCGCCGACTTCGGCCTGTTCGGCATCGGGCTGCTGCTGGCCGCCGGGGGCTTCTGGGCCTGCGACCGGCTCACCCGGCCCGGGCTGGGCCGCGGCAGGCTGCTCTGGCAGGTGGTCGCCCGCGGCTACCTGCCGTACGTGCTGGCTTGCACGCTCAGCTACCTGCTGCTGCTCGGCAACGCGGAACCGTTCACCGAACCTCGGCGGCCCGATCCGGAACCGGGGACGCTGCCGCTGAACCTGCTGCTGGCGGAGCGACTGGCCGGGCACGACAGCCTCATCGGGCTTGGCTGGGCTGTGGCGGCGGCCTTCCTCACCGCGGTGTTGATCGCGCTCACCGCGCCGCTGCTCACCCGTAGCCGGTGGCTCGCGCTCACCGGGCTCGCCGTGCAGCTCGTAGTGATCTCGGCCGTGGTGCTGACCGCCGCGGGAGCCGGCGGCTGGTATCACAAGCTGGGTGAGCTGACGACCTGGTGCATGTTCGCGTTGGTCGGGCAGCTGGCGTGGGTCGTCCGCAGGCATCCGGGCTCGGGCTGGCCCGCCGGGCCGATCGGCGTCGGATGCCTCGCGGTGTTCGTCGCCGCCGAGCACGGGTACCAGCTGCTGGCCGAACAGTGGCTGCCAGTCACGCTGCTGTTCGTCGCGCTCGTGGTTCTGCTGGCCGCGCGGGCCCCCGCACACGGAGGCAAAGCCGACAGCAACCGGGTGGTCCGCTGGCTGGGCTCACGGGCGTATCCAGCGGTTCTGTTGGCCTGCGCGCTCGGCTATCCGCTGGTCGGCGGGCTGTACTACGCCAAGCTGCCGTTCGGCTTCGCCGTCCTGATCGCGATCGCCGTCACCCTGGCCCTGGCAGAGGCGGTGCACCGGCTGAGCGTGGTGATCGCCCGATGACCGCACCCGTGGGCACCAGGGCCCGGTACTACGGGCTCGACCTGTTGCGTGTGCTCGCTTCGCTGCTGGTCGTCTACACGCACATTGCAGGCTGGTACTCCACCCGCGGACACGAGTGGTGGGCTTCGGCGTGGGTCGACCAGGACGTGATCGCCCCACTGCATCTGAACCCGAACCTGTCGTTTCTCGGGGTGGCCACGTTCCTCGTGGTCAGCGGACTGGTGGTCACCCACGTGGCGGACCGCGAGACGGCGCCGCAGTTCCTTCGCCGTCGCCTGGTGCGGATCTTCCCGCTGCTGCTGGTGGTGTCGCTGGCCGGCTGGATCCTGATCAACATCGGCGTCTACCGCTCGGAGAGCAAGCAGACGTCGATGGACGTGCTGGACCTGCTGACCGGCTCGACCATGGTCGGCTTCTTCACCACGCCGGAAGTGATCATCATCGGCCCGGCCTGGACGCTGCTGGTGCAGGTGTTCTTCTACGCGTATGTGGCGATCACCATCCCGCTGCTGCGCCGCCACGCGTGGATCCCGCCCGCGCTCGCCGCCGCGCTGGTGATCATCGTGCTCGGCCTGACCAGCAACGGCGCGGACATCGCCACCCGCCGGTTCGGGATCATCGCCGCGTACTTCCCGGTGCTGATCATCGGCATGTTGATCTCCCTGGTGCGCGCGGGCAAGGTGCCGATGAGCGCGGGCGTGAGCATCGGCGCCGTGCACTTCCTGCTGTTCGTCTGGGCCGATCGCATTGGGGGCCACTTCCACACCGGCACCGAACACCCCCGCACGCTGGCGCTGGTCTTCTGCGTGGTGGTGCTGGCCATGGCCGCATCGGACCGGGTGAGCAGGGCGAAGCTGACCAAGGCATGGTCCGCCCGCACCTACGCGATCTACCTGCTGCACCCGCTGTGCCTGTATCCGATGCTCGACTGGCTTTCCCCCGAACTGGGCACCGATCTCGCCCTGGTGCTCGCGTTGCTGCTGCTCGCGGCGGTGACCGAAGTGGCGCACCGGTTCTTCGAAGCACCGCTGAACCGGTGGGTGCGGGCCAGGGAAAAGCGGGCGGACGCTGCGCAGCGCACGCCAGCCGCGTCAGGCCGCTGACGATCCCCTGGTGACGGTGCGCAGCGCCCGAACCAGGACGACCGCCAGCAGTCCGCCACTCAGCAGTTGCGCCAGGCCGCCCGGCAGCTCCCACCACCGGCTGTCCTCGGCCACCAGCGCGGTGTCCCCGACGAGGTTCACCACGGTCCAGCCACCCCAGGCCAACAGCGCGGACGACCCGAACCAGGCGGCGAGCATGGGCGCGGCGAACTTGCGACCACCAGCCGGAGAGAACGACCAGACCCCCGCCACCGCGGCCAGCGCCAGCAAAGTCCGCAGTATGGCCATTGCGGCGGCCGCCGGGGCGACCTCGCTGGGCTGGAAGACGTCGATCAGCAGGAGTACGGCCGCGGTGAGCGCCAGGACCGTCCCGGCTACCGCAAACCCCCGGTCGGCCGCGGTCAGCCGAGGTGTCCGCTGCTCGAACACCTCCGGCCAACGCTGCCGCGCATACAGCACGAACGCGGCGGTGAGCAGCACACCGAGGACGACGAAGCCGGTGTAGACCAGCGGGACGACCCACTCGGCGACCGGCATTGCGATCTCGTCCTGCGGCGACGGTGCCCGCACCACGGCGGTCGCCACCACGGCCACCGGAACTCCGACCACGATCGGCCCGAGCAGGCCGCAGCCGACGAAGATCGGCAGGAGCACCAGCCACGCGGGCAACCGCTGCCCGAACGGGTAGGTGAACACGACCGCCAGGACGATGGCGACGGCGTCCATGGCCAGCGTGAGCGTGTTCAACGCCAGCAGCGACGGATCGTCGGCGAGCTCGGGGTCGGTGACCCCGACCGGCACCCCCGCGACCCAGAGCGTCTTCAGCACCAGGTACGGCAGCGCGCTGACGATCGCCGCATAACAGATCACCCGGCGGCCGAGACTCGGCCGCTGCACCTCGGCCGTGGCTGGCTTGGTGATCACGTCTGTCAGCCTAGAGGCGAACGATGATCAGCTGCCGGGAATTCGCCGGATTCCCCCGCATAGTCGCCGGAACGGGCGGAAGACGCCCACGCCGTGTAACTTCTCGTTGGCCGACCACTTAATCAGGATCAAACCGGAACTCCGGATCGTGGAGCCGGGGTCGTTGTCGGTGCTTGCCGGGGCCCCGACAGAGCGGATAGTCAGTTGCGGCGCCCCTCGTCCAGTGGCGTGGCTGAACGTGTGATGCGCCGCAGAGCTACGAGGAGCATCTGCGCCCCCGGCCGCGGCGTCGCGGCACGAACCGACTGAGGTGGAATCAAGTGTGCGAGAAACTGGGGTTCCGTCGTGTATCGTCGCAGCTCAGGAAGTGTCGTCCCCGCGCACGCGGGGCTGATCC
>NZ_PKFA01000031.1:0-17909 GCF_002919275.1 Thermocrispum sp.
CTCGGTGAAGTTGTGCCGCGGCGGCGGGCAGCTGGTGGCCCACTCCAGCGAGTTGCCGTAGCCCCACGGGTCGTCCACCGTCACCCGCTCGCCGAACCGATAGCTGCGCACCACGTTGTAGACGAACACCAGCATCGACACGCCGAGGATGAACGACCCGATCGTCGAGACGATGTTCAACGAGGTGAAGCCGTCGGACTCCAGGTAGTCGGCGTAGCGGCGGGGCATCCCCGCGTTGCCCAACCAGTGCTGCACCAGGAACGTGGTGTGGAACCCGATGAACGTCAGCCAGAAATGCCACTTGCCGAGCGGTTCGTCCATCATCCGCCCGGTGAACTTCGGGAACCAGAAGTAGATGCCCGAGAACGTGGCGAACACGATCGTGCCGAACAGCACGTAGTGGAAGTGCGCGACCACGAAGTACGAGTCGTGCACGTGGAAGTCGAGCACCGGCGCGGCCAGGATGATGCCGGTCAGGCCGCCGAGCAGGAACGTGGCCATGAACCCGACGGCCCACAGCATCGGGGTCTCGAACGTGATCTTGCCGCGCCACATGGTGCCGATCCAGTTGAAGAACTTGATGCCGGTGGGCACGGCGATCAGGAACGTCAGGAAGCTGAAGAACGGCAGCAGCACCGCACCGGTGGCGAACATGTGGTGCGCCCACACGGTGAACGACAGGCCGGTGATCCCCATGGTGGCGAAGACCATCAGCTTGTAGCCGAACAACGGCTTACGGCTGAACACCGGGACGACCTCGGTGATGATGCCGAAGAACGGCAGGGCCACGATGTAGACCTCGGGGTGGCCGAAGAACCAGAACAGGTGCTGGTAGAGGATCACCCCGCCGTTGGCCGGGTCGAACACGTGCGTCCCCAGGTGCCGGTCGGCCGCCAGCCCGAACAGCGCCGCGGTGAGGATCGGGAACACGCCGAGCACCAGCACCGCGGTGAACAGGATGTTCCAGGTGAAGACCGGGACCCGCCACATGGTCATGCCGGGCGCGCGCAGGCAGACCACGGTGGTGATCATGTTGACCGAGCCGAGAATGGTGCCCAGGCCGGACAGGATCAGCCCGAAGATCCACAGATCGGCGCCGACCCCTGGCGCGTACGCGGTCTCGGACAGCGGCGGATAGGCGGTCCAGCCGAAGTCGGGCGCGCCACCGGGGGTGACGAAGCCGGACAGCACGATCAGCCCGCCGAACAGGAACAACCAGTACGAGAACGCGTTCAGCCGCGGGAAGGCGACGTCCGGTGAGCCGATCTGCAGCGGCAGGACGAGGTTGGCGAAGGCGAACACGATCGGCGTCGCGTACAGCAGCAGCATGATCGTGCCGTGCATGGTGAACAGCTGGTTGTACTGCTCCGACGACAAGAACTGCAGCCCGGGCACGGCCAGCTCGCCACGCATCAGCAGGGCCATCAGCCCGCCGATCATGAAGAAGGCCATGGACGTGACCAGGTAAAGGATCCCGATCGTCTTGTGATCGGTGGTCCGCAGGATGCGCGCCATCGCGCTGCCGCGCGGTGGGCGTTCTGGTGTGATGCTCACCGGTGGACGCGGCTCGGCCGGGCGCGTGGTACGGACTGGTTCTGTCTGTGTCATTCGCCACACCTCGCCTGCCAGTGTGCGTCAAGAACGGGCACAACACCAGTGGAGATCCGCCTCGCTTGCTCCGTTCGCGGCGAGGACGATGGAGGTGTGAGCATGCGCTTTCGCAACCGGATGTCGGCAGGCCGCCGGCTGGGCATCGAACTGGCCAAGCACGGGTGGACCAGCCCAGTCGTGCTGGCGCTGCCTCGCGGCGGGGTGCCGGTCGCGGCCGGTGTCGCGGAAGAGCTGAACGCGCCGCTGGACGTGGTGGTGGCGGGCAAGATCGGCGCACCGGCACAGCCCGAGCTGGCCGTCGGCGCGGTCACCGCGGACGGGGCAGTGTTCTACGACGACAAGACATTGGCGGCGCTCGGCCTGACCAGGGAGGACGTGGTACGGCGCAGCGAGGCCGCGGTGGCCGAGGCGCGGCGCCAACAGCAGCGTTACCAGGTGAGGGCGCTCGACGTCACCGGGCGCGACGTGCTGATCGTCGACGACGGGCTGGCCACGGGCCTTACCGCGCTGGCGGCGGTGAACGCCGTGCTCGCCCGCCGCCCGCTCTCGGTGAGCGTGGCGGTGCCGGTCGGGTCCTACGCGGCGATCCGCCGGGTGGAAGAGGTGGCCGACGCCGTGTACTGCTTGCGGCGCCCGCCGCATTTCCGTGCCGTCGGGCAGTGGTACCAGGATTTCACCCAGGTCACCGACGACGAGGTCGAACAGCTGCTGCAGGTCCACTCCCGCTAGCCGTCACCCCTGGTGCGCCTGCTCGACCACGGCCGGGGCCACCCGCCCGGTGACCTCGCCGAACCGGACGTGCTCCCCACCCGGGCCCGGAGCCGTCGCGGCGATCGTGACGACGTCCTCGTCGAGCAGATACGAACGCTCGGTGCCGTCGCCGAGCAGCACCGGGTCCGTGCCGTCCCAGGACAGTTCCAGCAGGCTGCCCCGCTGATTCGGTTCCGGGCCGGACACCGCACCGGAAGCGATCACGTCACCGGTGCGCAGGGCGCCTCCGGTGACGGTCAGCTGCGCCAGCTGTTGCGCCGGTGTCCAGTACAGCGCGGCGAACGGTGGCTGGGCCACCACGTGCCCGTTGATCCGCACTTCGAGCTGGACGTCCAGCCCCCAGTCGCGGCCACCACGAAGATACGGCGCGGGCTCCGGCTCCTGCGCCGGGGCGGGAACCCTGGCGTGTTCCAGCGCCTGCAACGGGACGACCCATGGTGATATCGACATCGTGAACGGCGTGCCCGGCGCGCCTGCGAGCAGCTTCATGTCGAAATGCTCGATGTCGCGCGCCGACCAGGCGTTGACCAGGCACGCTCCGAAGACGTGCTGGGCGAACGCCTCTGCAGACACCCGCTCTCCGGGTTCGCTCGGTGCACCGACCACGAAACCGACCTCGGCCTGGAAATCCAGCTTGCGGGTCGGGCCGTAGACCGGTGACTCGGCACCGGGAGGCAGGTACTGGCCGCACGGCCGCACCACCGGCGTCCCGGACAGCCGGATGCTGCCCGCCCTGGCGTGCCAGCCGACCGGCTGACGCCGCCACCCGTCAGGCAACGGTGGTTGGGTGGGGCAGACGATCCGCCCGGTGTTGCGCGCGTGGTCCTCCGAGGCGGAGAAGCCGGCCACATCGGCGACTTCGAACGGGACGTGCAGCTCGACGGCATCCAGTGGCGCGAGATGCGCCAGGACCGCAGGCCGGTACTCGGGATCGGTCAACCACGCGACGATCCGCTCCCGGACGGCCTGCCAGATCGGCCGCCCCGCCGCCATGAGCGGGTTGAGCACCTCCGCCTCCAGCAGCGGTGCGAACTCCTCCCCCAGCACGCCGGCCACCGCGCCGATGTCCAGCACGCTGTCGCCCACGGCGACACCGATCCGCCGCCTGCCTGCCAAGCCCCGCCGGTCCGGCCGCGTGAACACCCCGTAAGGCAGTGTCAGCAGTCCGAACCGGCTCCCCTCCGGCGCCTCGAACCACATCCGCCCGGTCACGCAGACCAGCCTGCCACGGTTCTCGCCCGCCGACGATCACGCTGGGGAAGCCCCCACGCCACGAGCGCGTCGGGTGAACCCGCCACCTCCGGCAGCAGGCGCTCGTCGTCCACCCCATGCCATGAACCCTCGGCCGATACCCCGAAGGCTCGTGCCAGGCCATGCGCTCGAGGTCACCCGCTGACCGCCGCGCACGACCCGCATCCGGACATCACTGCAGGTCGCCGCTCGCCTGGTCCCCCGCAGTGGCTTCGCGAGCGCCCGGCCGATGGCCCGCCGGTCACACGACGAGGCCATGCGCTCGGCCGCGAGCGCGGCGCGCCCTGCCATCGGCGCTCACCCGCACGGTGACCGCTGGCCGTCCGGTGATGACATACGGAGCTTTGGGCCTGTCTGCTCCTTCGTCGACGACGCCTGGCCGCCACGCACGCTTCATGCATCCACGCACGCTCATGCATCGAGGACAGCCAGCCACGCGGCTGCCTCCTCACCTCGGCGCGGCGGCGCCCCGGCGTCGTCCCCCGGTCGGACCGCTCGCATGACTCATGCTCCCCGGCCCTGGTGGCCTCGTCGTGCTCGAACGGAGCAGCGGCCCGCGCCGCTCGGAGCATCCTCGGCCGTGGCGGCCGGCCACTGCGGCGATCCGCAGTCGCGCCGCCATCGCGTCCGGTCCGGCGGCCACCCGCAGCCACGACGGCCCGCCGTCTCAGGTACGGGTGAAGCGCCGGATTCCCTTCCCCGGACGCCAGCTGCGGATCACCAGCAGATTCCCCTCCGGCTTGGTCAGCACCGCCTCGGTCAGGTCGAGCCGGAACAGGTGGTAGTCCATCGGCTCGCCGTCGGGGGACTGCATCGGCTCCTTGGCGGCGGGATCGTCGACCTCCGTCGCGATCCCGCTGATCTTCGCGTCCGGTTCGGCCATCGACCCGTCGCCGGGGTTGGCATGGATCGCGCACCGGCCGTCGCGCCGCAAGTCCTGCGCCTTGCGCGCACCGAGCATCGATCCGAACTGCACATGACCGTGCTGGAAATCGACCTCGGTGCCGCTGACGCGCGGCGATCCGTCCGCCCGCAGCGTCGCCAGCACATGGTGCCTGGCCGCCGTGAAACGCTTCCGTACTTCCGCGGCGAACTCCGGTTCTTCCTGCTCGAACTGCGCCCACTGGACCATGCCGCGGAGTATGGCAGCGACCACCGACATCGCTGCACGGCCGGCGAACGGCACGACGCCCGGCAAATTCACGAAACGTCCGTTATGCGCAGCTTGCCGAATACCGGCCATCGAGCAGGCGGCACAGTTTCCGGATACCGCCATTGTGGATCATCCGGATGACCTAGACTCGCTCGCGCAATCGTCTCCGGCGCGTCTTGGTCTGCCCATGCCGCAGGGTGCACCAGGCGGCGCCGCCCCAGCTTTGACGCAAGGAGTGCGCATGTCACAACCACCCGGCCCAGGGCCGTACCCGCAGCAGCCTGGGCAGCCGCCTGGAGGCGGGCTTCCTGGTCAGGGGCAGCCGCCCAGCGGAGGGTTCCCCCAGCAGCCCGGTTACGGTCCGCCGCAGGGCCAGCAGCCCGGTTTCGGTCCGCCGCAGGGCCAGCAGCCCGGTTTCGGTCCGCCGCAGGGCCCGCCGCCCGGCTACTCGCCCACCGGCGGCTTCCCGGCGGGCGGACCGGGGCCGCAGAAGAAGAGCCCGCTGCCGTGGATCCTCGGTGGTGTCGGAGCGCTCGTCGTCGTCGGTGGTGTCATCCTGCTGATCGTGCTGCTCGGCGGTGGCGGCACCGGTGACCCCGAGTCGGCGGCGAGCACCGCGCTCGACTACCTGAAGGACGGCGACGCCGAGGGCCTCGCCTCGGTGTCCTGCGAGAACATGAGGAAGTTCCTGGAGAAGGTCAAGGACACCTCCAACTCCGGGATCCCGGACGGCACCACCGCCGAAGTCGGTGAGGTCAAGGAGGTCAGCGACACCAAGGCCGAAGTCGCCATCAACATCACCAAGGACGGCAAGGAACGCACGGAGACGTTGATCTTCGTCAAGGAAGGCGACGACTGGAAGTTCTGCGGCACCAAGACCTTCGACGCGTCGAACATACCCGAGCTTCCCTCGGGTGGCGACATTCCGAGCCCGGGTGACATCCCGAGCCCGGGTGACATCCCGAGCCCGGGAGACATTCCGAGCCCGGGTGACATTCCGAGCCCGGGCGGCATCCCGAATCCGGGCATGCCGAACTGACCCGGCACACGGGCCGAACGATCTGGCGAAAGGGGCCGGAACCACCTGGTTTCCGGCCCTTTCGTCATGTCGCGCACGCCGTTGTCATGCTGCGGGAGTATGGGGCGATATGTCGGATGACCGCTCATGCGCCCGATGACGGCATTGATACCGTTGCGCTCACGCATCAGGCCCCGTCGGTGATGTGATCGTCGAGGAGACACATGACCCAGCCGCCCGGCCCTCAGGGCCCTTTCCCGCAGTATCCGCACGGCCAGCCACCCGGCGGCGGCTTCCCCCAGCAGCCGGACGCCTGGCAGGCGCAGCCGCCCGGCTCATCGGGCGGCTGGCAGCAGCCCGACCAGTGGCAGGCCCAGCCACCCGGTGACTGGCAGGGTCAGCAGACCGATGCCTGGCAGGGCCAGCAGCCCGGTGGCTGGCAGGGACAACAGCCCGGGTTCGGGCAGCCGGGGCAGCCGGCAGGCCAGGACCCGTTTTCCGACGACGAGGACGGCAGGAAGAGCAAGTGGCCGCGGATCCTCGGCGGGGTGGGCGCCCTCGTCGTCATCGGCGGTGTCGTGCTGCTGATCGTCCTGCTCGGCACCGGGCCGAGCAAGGGTGCGACAGCGCAGGAGACCGCGGACGCGTTCGCGTCGGCGTTCAACGACCGCGACGTCGACGGCGTGAAGGCGCTGCTGTGCGAGGCCAACCTCAAGGGCGAGATCGGCAAGGCCCTGGACAACGGTGACGTGTTCGCCGACCAGCCGGAGAACCTCACCATCGAGGTCGCCAAGGTCGAGCAGGCCGGTTCGGATTCCGCCACGGCGCACTACCGGCAGGTCGACGACGGCAAGCCGACCGAGGGCACCATTCCCGTGCCGCTGAAGAAGAACGGCGACGTGTGGGAGATCTGCGTCCAGCAGCCGGTCACCACGGGCGAGCCCGCCGGTTAGCCAGTCCGACGACGCGGGACCGATCGTGCGCAGGACCCCTCACCGGCGCGGTGAGGGGCCCTGCCTTGTCGTCCCGGCCGGTCAGACGTTGCGCCGGTACTGGCCGCCGACCTCGAAGAACGCTTCGGTGATCTGTCCGAGCGTGCACACCCGCGCGGCGTCCATCAGGACGTCGAAGACGTTCTCGCCGTTGCGGGCCGCCTCCTGCAGGCGCCGCAAGGCGGCCGGCGCCTCGTCCCGGTGCCTGCGCTTGAAGTCGGCCACCCGCTGCAGCTGCGACTGCTTCTCCTCCTCGGTCGCCCGCGCCAGCTCCACGGTGACCTCGTCGTCCTGCGGATTCGGGTTGCGGAACGTGTTCACCCCGATGATCGGCAGCTCGCCGGTGTGCTTGAGCCGCTCGTACAGCATCGACTCGTCCTGGATACGGCCGCGCTGGTAGCCGGTCTCCATCGCGCCGAGCACCCCGCCGCGGGCCGAGATCTTCTCGAACTCGGCCAACACGGCCTCCTCCACCAGGTCGGTCAGCTCGTCCACGATGAACGAGCCCTGCAGCGGGTTCTCGTTCTTCGACAGGCCCCACTCCTGGTTGATGATCTTCTGGATTGCCATGGCGCGGCGCACCGACGCCTCGGTCGGCGTGGTGATGGCCTCGTCGTAGGCGTTGGTGTGCAGCGAATTGGCGTTGTCGTAGAGCGCGCACAGCGCTTGCAGCGTGGTGCGGATGTCGTTGAACGCCATCTCCTGGGCATGCAGCGACCGGCCGGAAGTCTGGATGTGGTACTTCAGCTTCTGCGACCGTTCGTTGGCGCCGTACCGCTCCTTCATGGCGATGGCCCAGATCCGCCTGGCCACCCGGCCGAGCACGGTGTACTCGGCGTCCATGCCGTTGGAGAAGAAGAACGACAGGTTGGGCGCGAAATCGTTCACGTCCATGCCGCGGGCCAGGTAGGCCTCGACGTAGGTGAACCCGTTGGCGAGGGTGAACGCCAGCTGGGAGATCGGGTTCGCACCCGCCTCGGCGATGTGGTAGCCAGAGATCGACACCGAGTAGAAGTTGCGCACGCCGTGCTCGATGAACCACTCCTGGATGTCGGACATCATGCGCAGCGAGAACTCGGTGGAGAAGATGCAGGTGTTCTGCCCCTGGTCCTCCTTGAGGATGTCGGCCTGCACCGTGCCGCGGACGTTGCGCAGCACCCACTCGCGCAGCTCGGCCGCTTCCTGCTCGGTCGGCTCCCTGCCGTGCTCGGCCCGGAACGCGTCGAGCTTCTGGTCGATGGCGGTGTTGAGGAAGAACGCCAGGATCGTCGGCGCAGGGCCGTTGATGGTCATCGACACCGACGTGTTCGGCGAGGTCAGGTCGAACCCGGCGTACAGCTCCTTCATGTCGTCGAGCGTGGCGACCGAGACACCGGAGGTGCCGATCTTGCCGTAGATGTCCGGCCTGGTGTCCGGGTCGTGCCCGTACAGCGTCACCGAGTCGAACGCGGTGGACAACCGCTTGGCCTTGGAGTCGGCGGACAGGTACTTGAACCGCCGGTTGGTGCGGAACGGGTCGCCCTCGCCTGCGAACATCCGGCCCGGCTCCTCTTCCTCCCGCTTGAACGGGAAGACCCCCGCGGTGAACGGGAAGTAGCCGGGCAGGTTCTCCCGCCGCAGGAACGACAACAGCTCACCGCGGTCGACGTAGCGCGGCAGCGCCACCCGCGGGATGCGGCTGCCCGACAGCGTGTCCCGCCACAGCCGGGTGTGCAGCTCCTTGTCGCGGACCCGCACCACGAGCTCTTCCCCGCGGTAGGCCTCGGCCCGCTTGGCGTGCTCGGCGAGCAGCTGCTTGGACTCGTCGGAGACCTCCGCGTCAGCGGCCTGGATCAGCTCCTCCACCGCGGAGGTGTCCTTGCCGGCCGCGGCCAGCGCGTCCCGGGCAGCGGTGAGCTGGTCGAGCTTGCGCACCGCCTCGGCCTGCTGCTCGGTCCGCCGGTGGTACGCGCGCACCGTCTCGGCGATCTCGGCGAGATACGACGCGCGGGTCGGCGGGATGATCGTGCTCGCCCCGGTGGACACCTTGGTGCTCACCCGCGGCAGCACCCCGGTGGAGACGGTCAGGCCACGCTCGGCCAGCAGGTCGCGCAGGAAGTGGTAGAGCGCGGTGACCCCGTCGTCGTTGAACTTCGCCGCGCTGGTGCCGAAGACCGGCATGTCCTCCGGCGACTTGCCGAACTCCTCCCGGTTGCGCAGCATCTGCCGGGACACGTCACGCCGCGCGTCCTCGGCGCCCCTGCGCTCGAACTTGTTGATGGCCACCGCGTCGGCGAAGTCGAGCATGTCGATCTTCTCCAGCTGCGACGCGGCGCCGAACTCCGGCGTCATCACGTACAGCGAGGCGTCCACGTGCTCGACGATGCCCGCGTCGCCCTGGCCGATGCCGGGGGTCTCGACGATGATCAAGTCGAAACCGGCCGCCTTGCAGGCCGTCACCGCGCCGTCCAGCGCCTCCGGGATCTCACCGGTGTGGGTGCGGGTGGCCATGGACCGGAACATGATCGGGCTGCCGCCCTGGTGGCCGCTGCCCGGCCACTCGCCGAGGCAGTTCATCCGGATGCGGTCGCCGAGCAGTGCCCCACCGCCCTTCCGGCGGGTCGGATCGATCGCCAGGACGGCGATGCGCAGCTTGTCCTCCTGGTCGACGCGGAACCGGCGGACCAGCTCGTCGGTCAGCGACGACTTCCCGGAGCCGCCGGTGCCGGTGATGCCCAGCACCGGGACGCTGCGCTGCGCCGCGGCCTCCGCGAGGGCCGACATCCAGTCGTCCGGCAGCACACCCGCCTCCAGCTGGGTGATCACCCGCGCCAGCGCCGCGGTGTCCCCTGCCAGCACCTGTTCGACCGATTCGGGTCCCCGTGCGGCCAGGTCGAAGTCGCATTCGCGGATCATCACGTTGACCATGCCGGGCAGGCCGAGCCGCTGGCCGTCCTCCGGGGAGAAGATGCGTGCCACGCCGCGGGAATGCAGCAGCTCGATCTCGTCCGGCACGATCACGCCGCCGCCACCGCCGTAGACCCGGATGTGGCTCGCCCCGCGCTCGGCGAGCAGCTCGACCAGGTAGGTGAAGTACTCCACGTGCCCGCCCTGGTAGGCCGACACCGCCACGCCCTGCACGTCCTCGGTGATGGCCGCGGTGACGACCTCGTCGACCGAGCGGTTGTGGCCGAGGTGGATCACTTCCGCGCCCTGCGACTGCAGGATGCGCCGCATGATGTTGATCGACGCGTCGTGGCCGTCGAACAGGCTCGACGCGGTGACGAACCGTACGGGATGCTTCGGCTGGTGCAGATCGGTTGTGCCGGTCATCGCTCGCCTTTCGGTGGCCGGGTCCTGCTGCCAGAATACTAGGACGTCCTACTGTTTTATCACCACAGTTCGGGCGTGGTGATGCGCACATCCCCTGCGCAGGGCCCGGCCACGTGGGCGCGCCGAGTCAGTGGAAAGGCACGAACGCGACCCGGCCGAGATCGTTCAGCGCGTTGGCCTGCGCACCGGCTTCGGACACCGTCCACAACGTCTCGCCGATGACCGCCGACCGCAGAACCTGGGCCTCGACCGGGGTGCCCGCCGAGTGCCGAACGGTGCCGACCCGCTCGATGTCGTCGTCGCTGACACGCAGCGCCAACGCACCACCGCGGACGCCGAGGCCGAGATCGATCGGCACGACGACCAGGTCGCGCGCCGGCCAGTAGAGGAAGGCATGGGCGTCGTTCTCCGCCGCCGAGTACGCACCGTCGATGTGCAAGTGCGCCACTCGCTGTGGATCGGCGCCGGAGGTGTCGAACAGGGACACCTGCGTGCCGGTCACCTGGCCTCGCGCGGTGGCACCCTGCCCGATGCCCAGCAGGCGCGCGGCACCCACCGGGTGCAGGTACGACGAGTACCCGGGGATCTTGAGTTCTCCGTCCAGTTCCGGGGCGGCCGGATCGCTGAGGTCGATGCGATACAGCGGGTCGACCTGCCGGAACGTCACCACGTATGCGGTACTGCCGAGGAACCGCACCGCGTAGATGCGCTCCCCCTTCCCCAGCCCGGTGATCGTGCCGACCTGCTTGAGCTGCTGTCCTTCCTTCCGCAAGACGGTCACTGCGCTTTCCGTGCGCCATCGGCCGGCCGGCCCGTCCGCGGTCTGGCTCTCCGTCGTCGTGGCCACCCGCAGGTATCCGTCGTGCTCGGACACCGAGTACTGGTTCAGCAACGCACCGTCGACCGTTCCGGAGGCCACGAACCGCGGGGGCCGGGAGCCGGAGACGTCGAACTGGTAGATCTTCGTGCGCCTGTCCTGAGACACCGGGGCGATGCGCTCGGCCGCGGGCATCGGGCCGAATCCGCTCCGCAGGCCGTCGATCACGTACAGGTTCTTGCCGGTGCCGTAGACCGTCGAACCGTTGCCCGCCACCGACACCGGGTCGCCCCGGCCCAGCTCACCGTCGATGTCCACGGTCAGCACGGTGAGCAGTTGCACTCCCGTGACCGGCTTCGGGTGATGCACTCGATGGCAGTCCACCAGGCGTCCGGACGATTCCGTGCCGTGGGACCGGATCGTGTAGCGCGGAAGCCAGTCGTCGATGGCCGACTCGCGGACGATCCGCTTCATGTGTCGTTCGTACGACGCCGGGGAGTCCGGTGACGACGGCGAGTGCGGGCGGTGCGGAATGCGCCAGTCCAGGCGCGGCCCGGAGCTGACCACCAGGCGGGCGATGCCGTCGGTGGCCCTGGCGTCGACGAAGTATCCGTCGACGGTCAGTTCGCCGGTCACCTTCCCGTAGGTGAGGTCGACCTGCACGAACCTGGTCGCCGGACCCTCACTGCCCTTGATCGCGACGTGGGCCAGCACCACCAGCGCACGGTCGCCGTCGATGAACAGACCGCTGGGGTAGCCCCCCTTCAGCGTCACGGAGACGGTCTGCTTCCGGGTGGCGACGTCGATCACGCGTAGTTTGTGGTCCACCACGGTGACCAGACGCTTGCCGTCGGTCTTGACGATGTCCGGCTCGTCCGCGGCCGATTCGTGCGTATTGGTCGGCGAGAACTGCTCGCCGCGTTCGGCAGCCGCGGCTGTGCCCGCCACGTCGAGTTCCCGACGGTACATGCCGAACCACTGCCAGCCCACCGCTTCGAGCTCCCGTGTCACCGCCTGCTGGAACGCCTTCAGGGCGGACGCGCAGGAATCGTGGGCGACCAGCTGCGCGCCCGCTGCGCCGATCGGCCTGCTGTCCGCGACGGGCCGCAGAGTCTCGGGCTCGGACTCGCATCCGGCGACGAACACCATGACCGCCGCCACCGCGGCCTCTCCCCAACGCTGTTTCATGCGCCAAGGACGGACATCACGCCCGGAGCGGTTGCATCGGCTGGGCGGTGGTCACGAGACGACATGGCACGCAGGGAGCACTGCCGACGTGGTCGTCGTGCTGCTGCTCGGGCGTGGAGACGACGTGACACGCAGGGAGCGCTGGCAGGCAACACGAGCCGGCCCTGCCCACCGGGGAGACGACGTGGCACGCAGGGAGCACTGCGCCTGCCGGCCTGGAGGGCCTGCTGCGGCGGAGAGACGACGTGGCACGCAGGGAGCACTGGCTGATCAGGCGAGCACGGAAACCCGAACTGTCGCCGGACGACGTCACGCCGAGCCGTTGCGGGGGCTGGTCTCACCCCAGACCGGTGTGGCGAATTCCGTGCCCATGTGAGCACGACGTCCAATCGAGCCGGCGCCGCACCATGTCGCTCCCCACACGACCCGTGGACCACGCCCGAACCCGCTACCGAGACGGCGCACCTGGATCCGGTCACAGCGGCGCTGACACCCGAGACCGATCCGCGACCCCCGCCACGTGGCAAGCCCGGCTGGCAATCGAACCGGCGCCATGACAAGCGGCACTCCACGCGACCCGCATGCCACAGACCACTGGCCGAACCCGACACCCAGACGCCTCACCGGGACCCCGCCACAACGGCTCTTACACCCTCGAGACCCGCACTGCGAGCCCGAGCCGCAATCAACCGATGCCACTACAAGCCGCACCCACGCGACCCACACGCCCGACCGAACCCGACACCAGGCTCAGCGACCCCGCCACAGCGGCTCTCACCCATTCGAGACCTGCCCGGCGAGCCCGTCACAACGGCTCGCTCGAGACCGGTCCGCCCCGCCCACGTGGCAAGCCCGACCCACAACCGGGCCCACGTCGTAACGGGAACCGCACCCATACGTCCCGTACCGAATCCGATGGCAGATGTCGCGCCGGGACTCCGTCCCAGCCGACTCCGGGGCTCGGGCCACTGTCGTGATCCCACAGATCGCAGCTGGGGAGCCGCGCGCCTCTCAAGGTCACCCCCCGGGCCAGCCGCTGTGTGTCGCCCATACCGGGGTGGAGCGCGGCGCACCTCGAGGTCGCCCGCCGACGACTGACCTCACGCAGACGCGCCGAACGGCTGGACGCCCCGTGGTCGCTCGGATCGAGAGCTCGGTTCAGCGCACCGAGACGGCGCGCCGCGCGATCCACTGCTGCATCGCGTACTCGACCAAGGTGATCAGCGTGTGCTTCACCGACTCGCGCTCGCGCGCGTCGCACAGCACCACCGGCACCTGCGGATCGACGTCCAACGCCTCACGAACGTCCTCCACCCGGTGCGGGTGGCGGCCGTTGAAGCCGTTGAGGCCGACCACGTACGGCAGACCGCGGTCCTCGAAGAAGTCGATCGGCGCGAACGAATCGGCCAGCCTGCGCGTGTCGGCCAGCACCACCGCTCCGATGGCGCCGCGGACCAGGTCGTCCCACATGAACCAGAACCGCTGCTGACCGGGCGTGCCGAACAGGTACAGCACCAGGTCGTCGTCCAGCGACACCCGGCCGAAGTCCATCGCCACCGTGGTGGTCGCCTTCAACGGCGTGGCGGCCAGGTCGTCGATGCCGATCGAGGCGTCGGTCATCATCGCTTCGGTGGTCAGCGGGACGATCTCCGAGACCGACCCGACGAACGTCGTCTTGCCCGCACCGAAGCCCCCGGAGACCACGATCTTCGCCGACGTCATGGTCTGCGCGCCGGAGCCCACCGCGGCCTCCGCTTCAGTCTTAAAGCCGACGGAGTCCACTCAGCACCCTTTCCATCAACAACAAGTGAGCCTCGGCGCCGTCCTCACCGGACAGCGTCTTGTGCACGTTGACCAGACCGGCGTCCGCGGCGTCGCTGACCAGCACCCGCGCCACGCCGAGCGGCATGCGCAGGGTAGCCGCCAGCTCGGCCACCGAGCGAGGCTGGGGCAGTGCCTCGACGAGGGTGCGCTGCTCCAGCTCCACCGGCTTGTCGTCGGTCAGCGCTCCTTCCTTGGCGGAGACCAGCGTCTCCAGTTCCAGCTGATAGCGCGCCTTCGTCCTGCCTTTGGTGCGTATGTACGGCCGCACCAGGGCCGTGCCGTCGTCCGATCTCACAACGCACTCCTCACCGTGGGTCCGTCACGCCGGGGCGAGCAAAGAACCCCCGGAACCTTGCAGCTGCGCGCGCAGCTCCGGCGTCAGAATCTGGCCGACCCGGTCGACCAGCAACGTCATCTCGTAGGCGACCTGCCCGATGTCGCAGTTCGGCGAGGCGAGCACGGCCAGGCACGACCCGTCGCTGATCGACATCAGGATCATCACGCCGAGCTCCATCTCCACGACGGTCTCGGTGACCGCACCGGCCTCGAAGCAGTGCGCAGCACCCTGGGTCAGGCTGACCAGGCCGCTGGCGACCGCGGCCAGCTGATCGGCGCGGTCCAGGGGCAGCCGGGCCGACGCGGTGAGCAGCAGCCCGTCGGCCGACACCACGACCGCGTGCGCCACACCGGGGACTCGCTCGGCGAAGTCGTTCACCAGCCAACCGAACTGGTTCTGCTGGGGACCAGAGGCGGTCATTCATCCTCCATGTTCTTGTCGTGCTTCGTCTGGCGCGCCGGCTGCGCTGCCGCCGCACTCACCGGCTCACCGCCGTTGCGTTCGCTGCGTGCCACCAGGCCCTGGTCCGCCGCCGCGGGTGCCGATCCCGCCGGTGCGGAAGCGGGCCCCGCCGGCGCGGGCGCCGATCCCGCCGCCGCGGTTCCGGCCCTGCCCCGGCGCACGCCGCGCTGGAAACTGTTCAGCCTGCCCCGCACCGTCGCCGGGTCACGTTCCGGCTGCGGCGTCTTCGCCACCGGCTTGCTCAGCGCGCTCGCCGAGCCGGGCAGCAGCTGCTCCCCACGCCGCCTGCGCGGCAACCCCGCCTGCGTGAACGACGAGGACGGCTTCGGCGTGGCCACCGCCGCCGCGTCCCGCCACGCGCCGTCCGTGGGGAACTCCCATTCGCTCCGCGACGACGCGCCCTCGGGCCTCTCCCCCGCTCCGGTTGCCGCGGCCTGCCGCGCACCGGCGTGCTTCGCCGGCTTGTCCGCGCCGGTGCCGGTGCCCGCCGGAGCGGCGCCGCCCGCCGGTGAGCTCGCACCGTTCTGCGTCTCGGCCGGGTTCTCCGCCGGCGGCGTCATCGCCTGCTGCTCGGCCGCACGACGAGCCTGATACCGCCCGCGTTGCACGCCGCGCTGGAAGCCGCTGAGCCTGCTGCGCACCTTCGCGGCGTCGAGCTTGCGGTCCGCCGCGCCGAGCGCCGAGCGGCTCGGCGTCACCGGCTCCTGTGCCGGGGTGGCGCTGCCCGGCAGCAAATGCTCGCCGCGCTGCCGCTTGGGCAGCCCCGCCTTGGTGAGCGCGGACGGCTCGGATTTGCTGGCCGCCGCCTTGACCGCCTGCAGGTTCTCGTCGGCGGCGAACTCCCATGCCCGCTCGGCCGGGTCCTTCTCGCTGCGCTCTCCGGCGTCCGCCTGCTCCGCCGCCGGGCTCGAGCCGGACCGAAACCAGGCCGACAGCATCTCGTCGTAGATCGGGGTGGTCTCGGTCCTCGCCGCGCCGTCCTGATGCGCCGCGTCCTCGCCTGCCTCCTCCTTGGCGCCCTCCGGCGCCTTCGTCTCCTCAGCCGCCGTGGTGGCGTTCCACCAGTCGGACAACGGCGACGTGCCCGGTTTGAACAGCGCCTTGCCGGCGGGAAGTTCGGACGATCCGGCTCGGTGCCCGTTGGTGGCAGCCGCAGCGACCGGCACGCCGTTGGCCACCGTGGCGCCGTCCGGCGAATCGTTCCGCGATCCGGCAGCCGTCGTCACCGGACCCTCGTCGGTGATCACCGGCAGCTCGGAGGTCAGCGGTCCGCCGTCGGTGCCGAGCACCAGCTCGTCGGGAACGACGACCGTGGCGCGCACCCCCTGCACGTCGTTGCCGCCGTGCAACGTGACACCGATGCCGTGCTTGGCCGCCAGCCTGCCCACCACGAACAGGCCCATCCGGCGGGACGTCACCATGGCCAGCGACGACGCCTCGGCCATCCGCGCATTCGCCTCGGCCAGCTCGGCGTCCTTCATGCCGATGCCCTTGTCGACGATGTCGATCACCATCGAGCCGTTCGGCCCGAGATTGCTGGACACCGTCACCTGCGTCTCCGGCGGGGAGAACGCCGTGGCGTTGTCCAGCAGCTCGGCCAGCAGCCGCATCACGTCGCTGGCCGCGTGACCGACGATCTTGGTGGTCGGCGGGGTCTGCACCACCACCCGCTGGTACTGCTCGATCTCGCTGACCGCCGCGCGCAGCACGTCGGCCGTGCTCACTGGCCGGCCGGAGCGGCGGCCGATCTCCGCACCGGAGAGCATCATCAGGTTCTCGTTGTTGCGCCGCATCCGGGTGGCCAGGTGGTCCAGCTGGAACAACATCGCCAGCCGGTCGGCGTCCTCCTCGTCGCGCTCCAGCCGCTCGATCAGCTGCAGCTGCCGCTGCACCAGGCTCTGGCTGCGCCGCGACAGGTTCACGAACACCCCGGAGTACGCGCTGTGCATCTCCGCCTGCTCGGCGGCCAGCTTCAGCGCCTGGCTGTGCACCGCGTCGAACGCGCGCGCCACCTCACCGACTTCGTCCCTGGTCAGCACGGGCACCGGCTCGACCCGCCGGTCGGCTCCCTTGCCCTGCTGGATCGCGGCCACTGCCTCGGGCAGCCGCTCCTCGGCGACCGTCATGGCGCTGTTGCGCAGCTGCTTGAGCGACCGCAGCAGCTGCCGGGTGATGGCGAACACGGCGGCGGCGGCGACCAGCAGCGCGACGCCGAGCAGCCCGGCGATGATCAGCACACTGGTGCGCGCGTCGTCGGCGAGCTGACCGGACTTCCGCTGCACGTCGGCCGCAATCGCCTCCACCACGCGACCGACCTGGTCGAACACCCGGCCGGAGGCGTTCTGCCACTCGCGCTCGGACAGCTTGCCGATGGCCTCGTCGGGCGAGACGCCCAGCTCACCGAGCACCGACCTGGCCATCCGGGCACGCTCGTCGGCGCTCGACTCGCTGACGCTGGTCTCCAGCAGCGCGCGCTGGTCGGGGGTGGCCATGGCGAAGAAGTTGTTCAGCCGGTCCTCGATCCGGACCTCGGCCGTGCGCACCTCGGACAGCTCGGCGGGCGCCAGCGATCCGCGCGCGGCACCGAAAGCCACGAACGCGTGCTGCAGCGCGATCTCCTCCTTCGCCGCCAGCAGCTCACGCAGCGCCTGCGGCGTGGCACCGATCTCCGGGTCGCTCACCCGCGCGGTGGCCGCACCGTCCAGGGTCAGCAACGCCTTGGCGATCGCGGTGTACTCCTCGATCGCGGGGACCACGTCCAGCCGTCCGCGGGCCACGTCGGCACGCAGCGCGTCCAGCCTGCCCACCATCCGGCCGGCATTCGTCCCCGCGTTCCGCAGGCCGGGGTCGAGCTCCACGGCGTCCTCGATCGCCTCGGTCAGCGGCGCGATCCGCGCGTCCACCGCTTGCCGGGCCGCCCGCAACGAAGGCGACGTGCCCACGCCCTTGGTGAGCTGGGCGGCGGTCTCGGTGCGTTCCCGCTGCACGGCGTCCAGCAGGCTCCCGGACGCCGCGCTGAGCCGGATCAGCGCGTCGATCCGCCGGTAGCTGGCCGAGCTCTCGCTGGTGCTGGTCAGCACGGACACGCCGAGTGCGATCGCCAGCACGATCGGGACCAGCGTCACGGCCGCCAGCTTCACCGGCAGCTTCCAGTCCCGCCACGCCAGCACCGC